>CBFGOD010000129.1:0-10473 GCA_965650295.1 uncultured Shinella sp.
CCCCTCCCCCATGCCGCCCTCAGATGCGCTCGGCCAGCGAGACGGTGAAGATGCCCCAGATATCGATGCGCTGCTCGATCTTGCGGAAACCGGCGGCGGCGACCAGCTGGTCCATCTCCTGCTGCGTGCGTCGGCGCATGATCCAGGCCTCGCCGCCGCGATGCGAGGTAAGCGCACGGGCGATCATCTCCAGCTGCGGATGCCAGGGCTGGCCGGTATAGACGAGCAGCGACCCCGGCTCCAGCACCCGCGACAGGCCGGCCAGCGACGCCTCGATCTGGGCATTGTCGGGAAAGAGTTCGTAGAGGCCCGAGACGATGGCGAGCGTCGGGCGCGGCTCTATGGATGCCAGCCCGTCCGTATCGAAGGCATCGGCACGGTGGAATGTGGCGATGTGCTGAAGGCCGCGTTCGGCGATCAGCGCCGTGCCCTTCTCCACATTGATCGGCGAATAATCCTGCATGCGGATGCTGTCCGGCTTCGCCTCGGAGGCCGTCACCGCATCCAGCACATAGCGCCCGTGGCCGGCGGCGATGTCGAGCACGCGGATCGCCTTGCCCTCGCCCTTGAGGCGCGACAGCGCCTTGCCGATCAGTTCTTCCAGATGCACCTTGCGCTGGCGAATACCGCGCCAGCCGATGGCGTCGAGGAACTGCCGGTCGATCAGCCGTCCACCGGGGCCAAGGCCGCGCGGCGCGTCTTCATAGACATAATCCAGCGTCGAGCCGGAATCGAAACCGGTGCTCACGCCCGTCGCGATGCCCTGGGAAAACAGCCCGCCGATGCGGATCGAGGCCCGCGTCAGCGCCCAATAGGCGCCGCGCGGCGAAAACAGCGGCAGCGGCGTCGCCAACCGGTCGGCCTCGTCGCGGGTATAGCCCGAGAGATGCGCGCGGCGGACATCTGCCACGACGGGTGGCTCGGCAAAGCGCGCGAGGATGAAGCTGCGCACCTTGTCCAGCGCTTTGGCCCGATCCCGCTCGCCGAGCGTGTCGTGAAAGAAGCCGGGCAGCACATGGCGTTCCTTGATCGTGCTGCCGAGATTTTCGAAGAAACGGTGCTGCGGGCCATGGCGCACGACGAAATCGCTGCCGGAAATGAGAAGCTGCGTCGGCACGGTGATGGCCCGCGCATCCGCCACCACACGATCAGCCGCCTCGTAGAGCTCCAGCAGGATGTTGGACGCGATGGGCCGGGTGATCAGCGGATCGGCCTCGAAGGAGGCGATACGCTCGGGATCATGCGTCAGGAAACGCGCCTTGACGTAGGAATTGACGAAGAACGTGCCCTTCAGCTTCTGCCAGAGCGCGATGCCCTCTTTCGCGAAGGGCACATAGAGCTTGACGCTGAAGGCCGGCGAGGCGAGCACCAGCGCGCGGATATCGGGCGCATAGTCATGCACCCAGGTCGCGGCCAGCACCGCGCCGACGCTCTGCGCCAGCACGACGACCTGATCCATCGCAAAACCGTCGGTCTCGCGGATATGGCGTACGAAACAATCGAGATCGCGCACCGAATGGGCAAAGGACGGCGAATGGCCGCGTTCGCCGGGCGAACGGCCATGACCGCGTGCATCCCAGGCGTAGAAGGCGAAATCGGCAAGCCCCAGCTCCTCGGCGATATGGGCGACGCGGCCGCTGTGCTCGTGGCCGCGATGAAGCAGCACGATCGCGCCTTTTGCCGTGCCGGACCGGGCCGGCCAGTAGCGATAGAAGAGCTCTACGCCGTCATGGCTTGCAAAGGCCTTTTCGATCATGCTGTCCCCCTCATGCGGATGTCATTCTCACCTATACGGATGAGGCGCCATGTTTGCAGTTGATTTCATGGCATTGCCTCTGCATTTGTGGAATGCAATCGAGCGGATTCAACCTTTCATGTCGATCTATAAACTGAAATCGTCCTTCCAAAGCCTTCTCAGACCCCTGGTCGGGCGGCTGGCCGCCATGGGCCTCACCGCAAATCAGGTGACGCTGGTCGCCGCCATCGTCTCCATCGGCATCGGCGGCCTGCTTGTCGCCCGGCCCGAACCCGCCCTCTTCGCGCTCGTTCCGGTCTGGATGGTGCTGCGCATGGCCTTCAACGCCATCGATGGCATGCTGGCGCGCGAACACGGCCAGAAGAGCGCGCTCGGCGGCTATCTCAACGAGATCACGGACGTGGTGTCCGATGCCGCACTCTACGCGCCCTTCGCACTCATCGCGCCCTTTTCGCTGCCCTGGCTGACGGCGATCATCTTCCTCGCCACGCTCACGGAATTTGCCGGTGTGCTCGGTGTCCCGCATGGCAATGGCCGCAACTACGAGGGTCCGATGGGCAAGAGCGACCGGGCTTTGTTGTTCGGGGCGCTAGGCGCGCTCGTGGCTGTCTTCGGCACCCTGCCGGCCTGGACATGGCATATCCAGCCCATGGCCTGCGTGCTGCTCGCCTGGACCGTCGTCAACCGGGTGCACGCCGGGCTGTCAGGCGCCTAAGCCTCAGCGCTTGAACCGGCCCGGCGTCGGCCGGCCGGTCACCTGCTCCCAATGTTCGTCCGCGCGCCGCTCGAAGGTCGCCGCGTCGCGCGCATCGCTCTGGTAGAAGGCACCGCGCGGAACATCGGGCGCATAGACCTGCTCGCTCCAGCCGCGCCCGTCATCATGCGGAAAGGCATAGCCGACATGGCCGAGCGCCGCCGCACCCTTGTAATGCGCATCGCGCAGATGCATCGGCACGGCCGAGGGCGCCTCGCTTGCCACATGGGCGAGCGCCAGCGAGATGCCGCGACAGGCCGAATTGGATTTCGGCGCCCGCGCGACGTGCAGGGCGGCATGGGCAAGAATGATCTGCGCCTCGGGATAACCGATCTTTTCCACCGCATGGAGCGCCGCGACCGCCGTCTGGAGCGCGGTGTTGTCGGCAAGGCCGACATCTTCGGACGCGTGGATCATGATGCGGCGGGCGATGTAACGCGGGTCCTCGCCGCCATGAATCAGCCGGGCGAGCCAATAGAGCGTCGCATCGGGATCCGAGCCGCGCATGGATTTCACGAAAGCGGAGACGACATCATAATGCGCGTCACCCGAGCGGTCGTGGTTGACGGGGGCCGCCGCATAGGCCTCCTCCACCATCGCCTCGGTCAGCACGACCGGCCGGCCGGGCGCGTGGCCGACGGCAAGACTTTCCAGCACCGTCAGCGCCCGGCGCGCATCGCCGCCGGAGCGGCCGGCGATGCGGCGCAGCTGCGCGGGCTCGATCCGTACTTCGATGCCGCGATCTGCCAGATGCCTGACGCCGCGACGCACCACCTCCTCCATTTCCTCAAGGGTCAACGGCTCCAGCTTGAGGATCGTCGAGCGGGAAATGAGCGCGGGCGTCAGCGTATGATAGGGATTGCCGGTGGTCGCGCCGATGAAGTCGGCGACACCCTCCTCGCAGAGTGCCAGCAGATGATCTTGCTGCGTGGCGCTGAAGCGATGCACCTCATCGGCGAACAGCAGGGTCGGGCGCATGTGCGCCTCGTCGGCGATCTTCCTGATATCGGCGACATTGTTGTGCGCGGCGTGCAGCGGCCGGAAATTCTTGCCGAGCATGTTGCCGATGGCCCGCGCGATCGACGTCTTGCCCAGCCCCGGCGGGCCATAGAGGATGATACTGCCGAGCCGCCCGGCGGCGATGCGCCGGCGCAGCATCGTGCCCTCGCCGATCACCTTCTCCTGGCCGATCACATCGTCCAGCGTCGCCGGCCGGAGCTCGGCGGCAAGCGGCATGGAGCCGGTGCGCGGCGCGGCATCGAAAAGATCGGTCATGGCAATCCCCGTCGACAGGCTTTTTCAGTCCGACCGTCGGGCAGCAAAGTGCACCGTGCGGGCGGATGACGTTCGTCTATCGACCGGAGAGGGCGGGGTCAAAGGGTTCGTGTGCGGAAGGGCTCAGGCGCCCCTGGCCATGACATCGTGATAGCGGCCATCCTGATAGAGCAGCGAATGTCCGGCACCGATGCGGATGGCAACGACCTTGCCGATGACGATGACATGGCTGTGCCGCTCGATGGCTTCCTCAACGACGCAATCGATTGCCGCCACGGCATCGACGAGCAATGGGGCGCCGCTGACGGCCGTTGTCCATTCCGCGCCGCGATAACGCTCGGTGCCCCGCAGGCCACCGCGTCCCGCAAACTGGTTGGCCAGCACCTCATGATCGGCGCCGACGATGTTGATGCCGAGATGGCCGTAACGTTCGACGACGGGCCAGGTGGAGGATGTGCGGTTGAGCGAGACCAGCATGCGCGCCGGCTCAACGGAAAGCGCCGTTGCGGACGTGACGGTCGCGCCCGTGCGGGTCTCGCCCTCGCCGGCGGTGATGATGCTGACACCGCCGCCCAAGGTGCGTAATGCCGCTTTCAGGTGATCGGCATCTGCGGGATGATCGAGCACTGCCGCATTGCGGTCGTTGAAGAGAGTGTTTTCGACATGCGCATTCATCGTGTCCGCTCCGCTCGCTATCGGATATCTCCCCTAGACATAACAAGACGAAGGGCCATGCAGCAGGCATGTCTTTTCTTTTTTGACTATTTTTATAGAAAATACATACATCGCGCGCCGCCGCTTCGGCAGCGCGCCTATGAAGCGTCAGGCCGGTTTGCGACGCGCGGCAATCGCCGTCACTTCCACCTTCATGTCCGGATCGGCAAGAGCGGCGACACCGACGGCGCAGCGGACCGGATAGGGTTTCCTGAAGTAGCTGCAATAGACCTCGTTGAAGGCCGGGCGCTCATTGATATCGGTGAGATAGATCGTCAGGTGCATGACATCGGCGAGGCTGCTGCCGGCCTTTTCCAGCGAATTTTTCAGGCTTTCCAACGTCGCGATGCTCTGGGTCCTGATGTCGCCGGTCTCGATCGAGCCATCGGCGCACAGCGGGATATGCGTCGTGAAGAGCAGGTTGCCGAGGCCTGTCGTATCGGAGGAAATCTCGCTCTCGTCCGTGTCCTCGATGAAGAAGGGGGCATTGTTGTCAGCCATAAGCTGTTCTCCTTTTTGGCTTCACCAGACCGTGCCGCGCGCGGCGACATCCTCCACGCGGGTAACGATGCCGCCCCGGTGGAAGACCATGCGGTCGAAAAGATTGCTGACGACGCAGGTGTGGTTGGGCACGATCCTCACCATGCTGCCGATCGGCGGGAATGCAGCGCCATAGGCGCCGATGTCGACCACCGCGTGCTCCTCCGAGAGCGACAGGATGCGGGCCTGCTCGAAGCCGTCGATCTCGCCGTAGTCGGAAAAGCCGAGCAGGTCAGAGGTCAGCGCTTTGGAACCGGCGTCGAGCACGGCGCGGGTGTCCGTGGGGCGCGAGACGACGGTCGCCAGGATATGCATGGCAAGATCGGCGCGCGTGCAATGGCCAGCGCGCACCATGCTGCGGTCGTTATAAACATAGGTTCCCGCCCGGTGCTCCGTCGCCGACGGCACGAGATGGGCCTTAAACAGGTCCGGCGAGCCGCCGCTGGAGCGCAGCGGGCAATCGATGCCCTTTGCCGCCAGAAGCGCCATCGTGACGGATAGGAAGGCCTCGATCGCCTCGGCACCGCCGGGCGCCGGATAGGTGAGAAGGCCGCCAAAGCGCAGGCCGGGCGCTGCGGCGATCCTTTCCGCCAACGCGGTCGCCGCCTCAGGTGTCTGCACGCCGCAGCGCTTACCGCCGGTGTCGCATTCGACCAGCACCGTCAGAGGACGTGCAGCATCGAAGGCGCCAGCCAGCCCCTCGACGGTGACGGCGCTGTCAGCAACGACGCTGAGATGCGCCACGCGTTCATGTAACGCGCGCAGGCGTTTCAGCTTCGCCGCACCGAGAATGTTGTAGGTGATGAGGATGTCGTCGAAGCCCGCATCGGCGAACACCTCGGCCTCGCTGATCTTCTGGCAATTCAGGCCGACGGCTCCGGCATCGCGCTGGGCCTTCGCTACCGACACGATCTTGTGCGTCTTGATATGCGGGCGAAACGCCTTGCCGTGCGCGTCGCAATAGGCCTGCGTGCGCTGGATATTGGCGACCATCCGGTCCTCGTCGATGACGGGCATGGGGGTTGCGACCTGATCAAGCGGCGTGCCGGCTTCGGGCCAGGGAGAATACATGGCGGGACCTTCGGATTTGCGCGGCGCCCGCAAAGGGCACCCAAGGATGCGTCCGCACTATGGTACGAAACGGCGCGGGAGGAAACGGCTTTGGGCCTATGCCTTGCGTTCCTGCAGGATGTTTCCACCGTCCACGACGAGCACCGCCCCGTTGACATAGCTCGCCTTGGCCGAGGCGAAGAAGACGACGGCGGCCGCCATCTCGGCCGGCGTGCCCGCCCGGCCGCAGGGGGTCGCCTGCGCTGCCCGGCGTTCCTCTTCAGTCGAGGCACCGGTGTCCACCCAGCCGGGGGCGACGGCGTTGACGGTCACGCCGCGCGGGCCGGCTTCGAGCGCCAGCGCATGGGTCATGCCCACCATGCCGGCCTTGGCGGCGGAATAGGCGGTCTCGCCGGGATTGGCGACATAGGGACCGGTCACCGAGGCGATATTGACGATGCGGCCGTAGCCATCGGCATACATGTCCGGCAGGTAGATGCGCGTGGCGAGAAAGGCGGTCTTCAGGCTGACGGAGATGCCGCGATCCCAGTCCGCCTCCTCCAGATCGACGAATTCCCGCTGCAGCGCGGGCTGCGCGACGCTGCCCATGCCGGCATTGTTGACGAGAACCGAGGCCGGCCCTGTCGCCTGCCGCAGGGCCTCGACGGCCGCCTTGTCGGTGAGATCGCAGATATGGCCGGTCGCGGCAAAGCCCACTGCGCGCAATTCCTCGGCGCGCGCGAAAATGCGTTCGCTGGTCGCGACGAGATGAACGTGAAGCCCCTCCTCCGCCAGGCTTCTGGCACAGGCAAAGCCAATACCGTCGGCGGCACCGGCCCCGGTGATGATCGCGGTCTTGCGCTGCATGGACGCCTCCTCAATAGCCGGCGGTGACGCCGAAATCGATGGAGAGCGCCGCGCCGGTGATCGGCGCGCCATCCGGCTCGCAGAGGAAGGCCACCATGCGGGCGATCTCTTCCGGCTTGATGAAACGCGCGGCCGCCTGCTGCGGATAGTTGGATAGGAGCTTTGCCTTGTAGCCATCGGGATCGCCATCGCCGTAGCGTTCGGCCTGGAATTCGATCATCGGGGTCGCGACGTCGCCGGGGCAGACGGCGTTGACGCGGATCTGGCGCGGCGCGAGTTCCAGTGCCAGCGCCTTGGTGAGCAGCACGAGGCCACCCTTCGAGGCGCAGTAGATCGCCGCGCCATTGTTGCCGACGAGGCCGGCATCCGAGGCGATATTGACGATGGAGGCGCCGGCGCCGAGATGCGGGATCGCCGCCTGGATCAGGAAGAACGCGCCCTTGAGATTGACGTCGAAGACGACATCCCAGTCGGCTTCCGTCATGGTGGTGGAATCGCCCTCGCGCCAGACACCGGCGGAATTGACGACGACATCGAGACGCCCGCGCCAGGCAAGCACAGCCTCGACGGCGGCGGCGCAGGAGGCGATCCGGCGCATTTCGAGCGGCACGGCGAGCGCCTCGCCGTCGCCCGCGGCAAGGGTCTCAACCGTCTGCGTCAGGCGCTCGCCATCGAGATCGGCGATGGCGACGGCATAGCCTTCCCGCGAAAGCCGCGCGGCGATCGCCGCTCCCATGCCGCCGGCACCGCCGGCAATGAGCGCTACTCTTCTGGTCGCCTGATCGGTCATGTCTGCCTCTGTCGGGATGGGTGGCCGCCCGCTTCACTTGCGGGTCAGGCTGAAGGAAAAATGGCTGCCGCGATGGTAATCCACGGCATAGTTCACCGGGATGCCGGCAACGTTGAAACAGGTTTCGGTGATCAGCAGCGCCGGACCGAAATCCCTGAGACCATGCCGCTCGACCACGTCGTCCGGCAGCATGACGGCCGAAACGCTTGCCGCCGACATGCGGGGGCGATTGGCGTGCTCCTCGAGGATTTTCATCAGCGACCCGCTCCACTCGATATCGTAGAGCCGGCCGGGGATGACGCTGCGGGGCACGTAGTCGATGCAGTAGAGGATCGGCTCGTCGCCATGCAGGCGGAGGCGCTCGATGCGGATCACCCGGTCGGTCGACGCGAGCCTGAGGCTCTCGGCGACATGCTTGTCTGGTGCCTCCTCGGAAATCGACAGCACCTTGTTGACGGGGCGATAGCCGTAGTGCTGCGCCATGTCGGTGACGCTCTCGAAGACGGTGATCGGCCGATCGACCTGCACGGCGGAGAGCGCGGAGACGAAACGTCCACGGCCATGCTCGACATAGATGACGTCGTCCTGTTCGAGCAGCTTCAGCGCCTCACGCAAAGCGGGCCGCGAAATCTTGAAGCGCTGCGTCAGCTGCGCCTCGGTCGGCAGCTTGTCGCCCGGCTGCAACCCTTCGTCCTTGATCAGATCGGCAACCCGGTCCCGCAGCTGGACGGCAAGGGTGCGCGTATCGCGAAGGGGTTCCTCCACCGGATGCCTCGTTCGTCATTGTCGTCACCTTTCTTGTCTGACAAATTTCGGATGGTCAAGCCGGCGCCCGAACTGCCGCGACCTTGTGCAATATGTTACGCTTCCGCTTAACCGGAAAATTCACCACTTGCCTTGACAGCGGCTAGTCATGATGTCAGTTGTCTTACAACATTGAAACGCATGACCACGAGGGCACGTCCATGCTGAACTTCGACGAACAGAGATTCCTGCGCATCCAGTCCGGCGCCGTCGGCCTGCAGAAACGGCTGGAAACGGTGGTCGCATCCTGCCTTGCGGCCGGCGCGGAAAACATCTTCTTCCTCGGCACGGGCGGTGCGGCGATCCTCATGCAGCCGGCAGCCCAGCTCCTGCAGCGCCGCTCGCGTTTCCCCGCCTTCATCGACATGCCGGCGGAACTTGTGCTGACCGGTTCAGTGAACCTGACGAAGAAGTCGATCGTCGTCATGCCCTCGCTGTCCGGCACGACGAAGGAAAGCGTCGCACTTCTCGCCAAGCTCAAGGAAATCGGCGCGACCGTGCTGACGCTCGTCGGGCATGAGGAAACCCCGCTCGGCAAGGGCGGTGACCATGTGTTCGTCAACTTCGCCGAGGACGACACGTCCTGCGAATCCTTCTATCTCCAGTCGCTCTTCGTGGCGCTGGCGGTGCTCAAGCACCGCGGCGAGATCGACAGTCACGACACCATCGTCGCGGAACTCGCACGCCTGCCGGCGCTGCTCCTGGAGGTCAAGCGCGCCTATGAGCCGAAGGCGAATGCCTTCGCCAAGGTGCTGGCCGGCTCCGATTTCCACATCGTCACGGGTGCGGGCAATGTCTGGCCTGAGGCCTTCTACTACGGCATGTGCATCCTTGAGGAGATGCAGTGGATCCGCACCCGTCCGGTGCACGCATCCGATTTCTTCCACGGCACGCTGGAGCTGGTCGAAAAGGGCGTGAGCGTCATCCTGTTCAAGGGTGAGGATGCCCTGCGGCCGCTTGCCGAGCGCATCGAGAATTTCGCGCCGAACTATACGGACAAGCTGACGGTGCTCGACACCGCCGAATTCGACCTGCCGGGCATTTCGCCGGAAGTGCGCGGCCTTATCTCGCCGGTCCTGCTGGCCACGGTGCTGGAGCGCATCAGCGCCCATCTCGAAGTCATGCGCAACCATCCGCTGACGACCCGCCGCTATTACAAGCGCGTTGCCTACTGATAGAACGGCTTGACGTGAATGCCTGCGAGCCGCGAATGCGCCTGTCCGTATTCGCGGCTTTGCCGTCCCTGAAGAGAACAGCATGAAAAGCCTCCGCTTCGCCGCCGTCGGCGACAATTGCATCGACCGTTTCCGCCCGCCTGTCGCGCAATCGCTCGTCGGGGGCAATGCTGTGAATGTCGCTGTCCAGCTCGCGCGGCTTGGCCAGGTCTCGTTCTATTTCGGCGCCGTCGGCCCGGATGCCGCCGGCCGCTGGACGCACGAACTGCTGACGCAAAACGGCGTTGATGTCGGGCATCTGAAGGAGCGCGACGGCATCACCGCCTATACGGATATTGATGTCCTGCCCTCCGGCGAGCGCGTTTTCGTCCATGAGGATTTCGGCGTCTGTGCCGGCTACCGGCCGGATGCCGACGATATCGCCGTGCTCAAAACCATGGATCACGTCCATATCGGCTGGATGGATGACGGCGGCGCCCTGCGCCGCACGCTGGCCGCCGCGGGCGTTAGCGTCTCGCAGGACATTTCCGTCAATGCCGATCCCGCCGATCTCGGCACCGGCGGCCTTGCCATCGCCTTCGCATCGGCGGGCAGCGAGGACGGGGCGGCGGATCGGCTGCTGGAGCGCCTGCTTGGCGACGGCGTGCCGCTTGCGGTCGTGACGCGCGGCAGCAAGGGCTCCGTCGTCAGCGATGGCGAGACGCGTTTCGAAGCGGGTATTCGCGCCGTCGAGGTCATCGATACGACC
>CBFGOD010000130.1:0-10300 GCA_965650295.1 uncultured Shinella sp.
GTCAAGGACCCGAAGGCCACCGCGTCCGCCACCACGCGGCTTGCCGCACTCGACGGCCTGCACCATGTCATCCGCATCGGCAGCTTCTCAAAGACGCTCTCGGCCTCCGTGCGCTGCGGCTATATCGCGGCGCGGGCGGATTGGATCGAGGGGCTGGTCGACTTGCAGATCGCCACCAATTTCGGCGGCCCGAGCCCGGTTTCCAGCGAGATCATCGCCCATATGCTGGCCGGCGGCTTCTATCGCAAACATATGGAGGAGCTGCGCCGCCGTCTGGTGCGCGCCCGGCGCGAGACGGCCGACCGGCTGTCCCGGCTCGGCATCACGCCGTGGCTTTCGCCGCGCGGCGGCTTCAATCTCTGGTGCCGGCTGCCGGACGGGCTGGACTCCGGCGAGGTCGCGCAAATCGCCGTCGCCGAGGGCGTGGTGTTTGCCCCCGGCAATGTCTTCAGCGTCTCGCAAACGGCCGGCAGCTTCATGCGCTTCAACGTCGCCCATATGGGCGACCCGCGCATTTACGAGGTGCTGGCGCGAGCCCTGAAAAAGACTCCCTAACGCCGCTTCGCCAGCATCGAGCGCGACAGGACGACGACAAGGCCGATGACCACAGTCGCGACGATGAAGAGGAAGGCCGCGGCAGCGATGGCCGGGCTGATATTCTCGCGGATCGAGGAGAACATCTGCCGCGCCAGCGTGCGCTGGTTGGGGCCGGCGACGAAGAGGGTCAGTACCACCTCGTCGAGCGAGGTCGCAAAGGCGAGCACGGCGCCCGAAAGCACGCCGGGCATGGCAAGCGGCAGGGTGATGCGGCGGAACACCGTAGCCGGCGCGGCACCCAAGCTCTGCGCCGCCAGTTCCACCCGCTCGTCGATGCCGGCCAGCGCCCCGGTGACGCTGACCACCACGAAGGGTACGGCAACGACCGTGTGGGCGATGATCACGCCGAGATAGCTGTTCGTCAGACCGAACCCCGCCAGGAGAACCTGCATGCCCACACCGAGCACGACGGCCGGCACCACCATGGGCAGCAGGAAGAGCGTGCGCATCGTGCCGCGGAAGAGGATGAGCCGGTTGCGCAGGCCAAGCGATGCCGCAGTCCCCAGAACGGTGGCGAGCAGCGTCGTGCCCGTGCCGATGATCAGGCTGTTGACGATGGCACGGCGCCAGGCATCGGCGAAGAACAGTTCTTCGAACCAGCGCAGCGACCACGAGGGGATCGGATAGGTGAGGATGACGCTCGAGGTGAAGGCGAGCGGCAGGATGGCGATGAGCGGGGCCACGAGGAACAGGATCGTCAGCGTGGCGAAGGTCGCCTTGGCGATTTTCATCGGCATGGTCAGCGCCTCCCCGGTTCTTCGCTGGAGAGCCGCGCATAGACGCTGTAGAGCACGAGCGTCGCGACGAGCAGCACCATGCCGAGCGCGCCGGCCATGCCCCAGTTCGCCGATCCCGTGGCGTAGAAGGCGATGATCGACGAGATCATCTGATCGCCCGGCCCGCCGATCAGCGCCGGCGTGATGTAGTAGCCGATCGCCGAGATGAAGACGAGCAGGCCGCCGGAGGCGACACCGCGCAGGCTGAGCGGCAACAGCACGCGCAGGAAAGCGCGAAGCGGCGGTGCGCCGAGGGAAGCCGCAGCCGGCATCAGGTTCTTCGGAATGGTGATCAGCACGGAATAGATCGGCAGCACCATGAAAGGCAGGAGCACATGGGTCATGGCGATGATGACGCCGGTGCGGTTGAAGATCAGCGCCAGCGGCGAATTGATGATGCCGAGCGTCAAAAGCAGATCGTTGATCAGGCCCTTTTCCTGCAACAGGATGAACCAGGCGGCGGTGCGCACCAGAAGCGAGGTCCAGAGCGGCAGGAGCACCGCGCCGAGCATCAGGTCGCGCTTCCAGCCATCGAGCGACGCGGCGATGATGGCATAGGGGAAGCCGATCAGGGCGCAGAAGAAAGTGACGAGCCCGGCAATCCAGAAGGTGCGCGCGAGGATCACGCTGTTGACCGACTGGTCCGGCGGCAGATGCTCGATCTCGCCGGCAGCATTGCGGCCGAAATCCACGGCGGCGAGCAGGTTGCGGTCGGTATAGGGCGAGAGCGCATCGGCGATCGCCAGCCAGAATTCCGGCTTTTCCCAGCGCTTGTCGATAGACACGAGGTCGGCGGGCGGGTTTGCCGTGTCGTCGAGCGCACCCGTCGTCTTGCCCATCAGCGTGCGGAAGCCGGAGCGGGCGCTGTTGAGACGGCGCACCATATCGCCGAGCGCCTGGTCGTCATCGACGGCTTTCAGATCCTCCATCAGCGCCGCCTGCATGGCCGCCGACGGCGGCGACTTGCGGTCCCAATCGGCGAGAACTTCTGCGCTGCGCGGCAAAAGCCTGAGCACGGCCGGATCCGACACGGCCTGCGACATCATGCTGAACAGCGGCCAGACGAAGAAGCCGATGAGGAAGAGAAGCAGCGGCGCCAGCAGGAGGAGCGACCGCCCGGTGCGGGATGAGGCTGCACTCATGGCGCGATGACCCGGCAATCGCCGGCCGAAAAGGCCGCGAAGACCTTGGTGCCCGGCGGAAATTCGCGCGACCTTCGGCCGAGCTTGGCGATCATTGGCTGCGTCGCATTTTGCAATTGCACGCGAAGATGATCGCCCTGATAGACGCTGTCGGTAACTTCGGTTTCCAGCACATTGCGAGCATCGCCGCGCGTCTCGCTGAGATCGACCCGTTCCGGGCGGATGGACAGGAAGACGGGCTGGCCGGAGGCGACGGTGCCCGACACGGCGGAGACGATCTGCGCGCCGGAGGGAAGGCGCACGGTGGCCTCCTGCCCCTGCACGGCTTCCACGACGCCCTCGACGAGATTGGTCTCGCCGATGAATTCGGCAACGAAACGCGTCGCCGGCTCGTCATAGACCTGCCGCGGCGTGCCGATCTGCTCGATCCGGCCCTTGTTGAACACGGCGACCCGGTCCGACATGGTCAGCGCCTCGGATTGGTCATGCGTAACGAAGACGATGGTCAGGCCGAGACGGCGGTGCAGGTCGCGGATATCGAGCTGCATCTGCTCGCGCAGGTTCTTGTCGAGCGCGCCGAGCGGCTCGTCCATCAGGACGACGCGTGGCTCGAAGACCAGCGCACGGGCGAGCGCCACGCGCTGCTGCTGGCCGCCGGAGAGCTGAGAGGGGCGCCGGTCGACAAGGGCGGACAGTTGCACCATGCCGAGCGCCCGCTTGACCCGCTCGTCAATCTCCGCCTTGCCGATGCCGCGCATCTGCAGGGGAAAGGCGATGTTGTCGCCGACGGACATATGCGGGAAGAGCGCATAATTCTGGAAGACCACGCCCATGTCGCGCTTGTGCGTCGGCACGGCATTGATGGCGGTTCCATCGAGCAGGATGCTGCCTGAGGTCGGCTGCTCGAAGCCGGCGAGCATCATCAGAAGCGTCGTCTTGCCGGAGCCGGACGGGCCGAGCAGGCTGACGAATTCGCCCTTGTCGATGCCGAGGTCGAGATTTTCGACCACGCAAAGCGAGCCGTAGAATTTGGTGATGCGGTCAAATCGAATGAATTCGGCCACGGAAGACTCCATCGCTAGAGGCGGAGGATGCAAAAGCACCCGGCCATGCAGGAAGGGCGCTCCTCAGAGCGCCCTTCACCACGGATGTTCTTACTGGGCGAGCCAGGCGTTGAAGCGGGCCGTCAGCGTTTCCGCATTGTCGATCCAGAAATCGACATTGAGCGGGATCGAGTCCGTCATGTTGGCCGGATCGGTCGGCAGGTCCTTGGCGAATTCCGCCGGCACCTTGGAGGCCGCTTCCTTGTTCGGCAGGCCGTAGGCGACGAATTCCGGCAGCTTGGCCTGGTTTTCCGGCAGGCTGGCGAAGGCGATGAAGTCCTGCGCCGCGTCCTTGTTCTCGGCGTCCTTCAGCACGACCCAGCTGTCGACGGCATAGATGCTGCCTGGGAAGACGACCTTGAAGTGCTTACCTTCCGAACGGTTGATACCGGTGATACGGCCATTGTAGGCCGAGGTCATGGCGACTTCGCCGGAGGCCAGGAACTGCAGCGGCTGGGCGCCGGATTCCCACCAGACGATGTTCGACTTCAGCTCATCGAGCTTCTTGAAGGCGCGGGCGACGCCCTCTTCCGTGCCGAGCACGTCGTAAATCTCGTCCTTGGAGACACCATCGGCGAGCAGCGCGAATTCCAGCGTATATTTCGGGCCCTTGCGCAGCGAGCGCTTGCCGGGGAACTTTTCGACGTTCCAGAAGTCCGCCCAGGAGGTCGGACCTTCCTTCAGCTTGTCGCCGTCATAGGCGATCGCGGTGGACCAGACGATGGCGCCGACGCCGCAGTCATTGACGGCGCTGTCGAGGAACTTGTCCTTGCCGCCCATCTTGTCCCAGTCGATCTTTTCATAGAGGCCGTCGGCACAGCCGAGCGCCAGCTCTTCGGCTTCCACCTGTACCGCATCCCAGTTCGGCGCGCCGGCCTTGACCTTCGACTGGATCACGCCGATGCCGCCATCCCAGGCTTCGTCGAGCACCGGCTTGCCGAGCTTTTCGGAAAACGGCTTGAAGTAGATGTTGCGCTGGGCGTCCTGATAGTTGCCGCCCCAGGACACGACGGTCAGGTCGCGTGCAAATACCGGCGCAACGATGCTGGCCGACAGAATGACGGCGGTGGCCGCCAGAACACCCGATTTTAGAATTGTCTTCATGGCACTCCCCTTTTCTTCATTGTGATGGAGCCTTCGCTCCGATGACGATCTCTGCGGACCGCTCACCCCGCCCTTGCGGCGTCGGCTGCGGCTTCTCCGGTCGTCACGCCCTTTCCCCTGAGCGTTCGGCCGATTGATGCATTCCAGTCATTGCCGGTCAACGGGGATTTTTCCCCTTTTTGACCCTTGTCAGACGTGCTGCCCTCCATTGATGTGGATTTCCGCGCCGTTGATGTAGGAAGACTGCTCGGTGCAGAGGAAATGAATGGTCTCCGCGACTTCGCGCGGTTCGCCCAGCCGTCCCATCGGCACTTCCGCCGCCACCAGCTCATCGGTCCCCGGCGAGAGGATCGAGGTTTCGATTTCGCCCGGCGCGATGGCGTTGGCCCGCACGCCGCGCTTGCCGAATTCATGCGCCATTTCGCGCGTCAACGCGGCAAGCGCCGCCTTCGATGCCGCATAGGCGACACCGGCGAAGGGATGCACGCGCGAGCCGGCAATCGAGGTTACGTTGACGATCGAGCCCTTGGCCGCCTCCAGTTCCGGCATCAGCGCGCGGGCGATCAGCGCCGTCGAGACGATGTTGACATTGAGGACCTGCGTCCAGACGTCCGCATCCGTATCCAGTACGCCAAGGCGGCTTCTGCCGGGTCCCTTCGGCGAGATGCCGGCATTGTTGACGAGGGCGTGCAGCTTGCCATGCGGCAGGCGCTCACGCACCGTCGCGGCCAGGCGATCGATCTGGGTGAGGTCGGCAAGATCGGCCTGGATGTGGCTTTCACGCGCCGAGGGCCAAGCACACTCCTCGGAGAAGGCCTGACGCGAGACGGTGAAGATGCGCCAGCCCTTCGACTGGAAGAGCTTGACCGTCGCATGGCCGATGCCGCGGCTCGCTCCCGTCAGCAACATGTAGCGGCGTTCTTCGGTCATGCGGAGGCGTCTCCATTGATGCTTGATACATCGTAATCGGCGGCCCGCGAATTGCAAGCCTCCTCACTCAAGACAGTGTCAGGCGCGCCGCGCCTCTCGTTCCTCGCCATGCGCTATACGGTCCAGAATGGGTTTTCCACCCAGCAGGATATCATCGACGATAGCCATGGAGGCGGCGGGCGAATCGTGTCGTTTCAATGCCTCGACGACGGGATAGTGATGATCGATCATCGCCCGGCCGCCGGCCAGATAGGCATCGGAAATGTGCGGTCCCATCTGCAGCCAGAGTCGGCGCAGGATGGTGGTCAGCACCGGAAGGCCAGCGATCTGCGGCAGCATGAAGTGGAAAGCCTGGTTGAGCTGTGTGCCCTTCAGACGGTCGCCATCGGCGATCGCCTGCTCGTTTTCCAGCAAAATCTGCTCCAGCGCCTGAATGTCGGCACTCGTCGCCACCTGCGCGGCCGTTTCGGCGGCCAACCCTTCGAGGCGCACGCGGATGGCGCGTATTTCGCGGTAGCGCGCCTCGCTCAGACCGGCGATGCGGATATCGCGCGGCGAGCGGAAGGTGATGGCCTCGTCATTGGCAAGCCGCAGGATCGCGTCGCGGATCGGCGTGACGCTGGTGCCGAACTGCTCGGCGAGATCGCGGATCTTCAGCCGGTCTCCCGGCTGGAAGCGCCCCTGCATCAGCGCATCGCACAGCGCGGCATAGACCACGCTGTTGAGGTTCTCATATTCCAGTGTCGCGAATTCGGGCATGGAACTGGTCCGCAAAATCGAGTAACAAGATACTTGATGCATCTTTTTTGACGTGTTTCAAGTATGAGCCACCGCCGCACGCATTCTTGATGGAAGAAACGCCCGTGGCAATGGTGGCCAAGCGCTGTCAACAGCGCCGGAAACCGTCTTCGACGAACCCGCGGGAAACCGCCAGAACGGAGCAAGCATGACGGAGCCAGCGCCCGCCGCCCAGAAACAGGACTCCCAAAAACCGGACTCTATGTCGGCGACCTGGAGCGTGACCGCGATCGAGGACGCCGAGGCGGCCGTCTCCGAGGTCTATGGACTTGCCGGTGCGGTGAAGCGGCTCTCCAGCGAGCGGGACGAGACCTTTCTCTTCAAGCGCGCCGATGGCACCGATTTCATCCTGAAGATCGCCAACCCGGCCGAAGATCCGGCTGCGCTGGAATTCCAGGACGGCGCCTTACTGCATCTCGAAGCCGTCGCGCCCGCCGTGCCCGTGCCCCGGCTGGTGCCGACGCTGTCGGGCGAGCCGAGCCGCACGCTTTCCACATCGGACGGCCCGCGCATCATGCGCCTGCTCACCTTCCTCGACGGCGAGCTGCAATATCGCACGGAGGCATCGGAGGCACAGAGCCGCAATGTCGGCCGCGCCCTTGCCGAGCTCGGGCTTGGCCTCAAGGACTATGACGGCCGCCCCCCCGAGGGGAAGCTGATGTGGGACATTTCCCACACGCTCGATCTGCAAGCCGTCGTCGGCGATGTCGCGGAGGAGCGGCGCGCGCAGGTGGAAGCCGTGCTTGCCGAATTCGAGCGGTCGCTGCCGGCCATCGCAGCCCTCGAGCGCCGCCAGATCATCCACAACGACTTCAACCCGCACAATATCCTGCTCGATCCGGCGGAGCCGACGACGGTCGTCGGCATCATCGATTTCGGCGATATGGTGCATGCCACGCTGATCAACGACCTCGCCGTCGGCATTTCCTACCATATGGCGACCGACAACTGGGCCGCCCGCACCGGCGCCTTCCTCGACGGCTTCCTTTCGGCGCGCCCGCTGCTGCCTCCGGAAGTCGAGCTGTTACCTCTCCTCATGCGCTGCCGTCTCGCGATGTCGATCATCATTGCGGAATGGCGCTCGGCGCGCTTCCCGGAAAACCGGGCCTACATCATGCGCAACCACGCCACCGCCTGGCGCGGCCTGCAGAATATTGCCGATCTTACTCCGGCCGGGCTGAAACGGCTCGCGCCCAACCTGACCGAGGCCTGATCATGTCGATGGTGAATGCATTTTCGCGCGAGGATTTCGAACGGTTGAGCGATGCCGAACAGGCGCTGATCGCCCGCCGGGAAAAGGTGCTCGGCCCCGCCTACCGCCTGTTCTACGAAAAGCCGCTGCATCTCGTGCGCGGCGAAGGCGTCTTCCTCTACGACACCGCGGGCGAAAAGTATCTCGACGCCTACAACAACGTCGCCTCGCTCGGCCATTGCCATCCCCGCGTGGTGGAGGCGATCACCAGCCAAACCGCCGTTCTCAATACTCACACCCGCTATCTGCACGAGGGCATCGTCGACTATGCCGAAACGCTGACGGCGACCTTCCCGGCGGCGCTCAGCCAGGCGATGTTCACCTGCACCGGCAGCGAGGCAAACGACCTTGCCGTGCGCATCGCCCGCTACGTCACCGGCGGCACCGGCATCATCTGCACCGATCTCGCCTATCACGGCCTGACGAGCGCGGTTGCCGAGTTTTCGCCGTCGCTCGGTGAATCCGTCACGCTCGGCCCGCATGTGCGCACCGTGGCGGCACCCGACAGCTACCGGCATTCGCCGGAAGACATGATGGAGAAATTCGGTAGCGACGTTCGCGCTGCCATCGCCGATCTCAAGCGTCACGGCATCAAGCCGGCCATGCTAATCACCGATACGATCTTTTCCAGCGACGGCATCTTCGCCGGCCCGAAGGGTTTCCTGAAGCCGGCGGTGGATGCCATCCACGCGGCCGGCGGCCTGTTCATCGCCGACGAGGTGCAGCCCGGTTTCGGCCGCACCGGCGAGACTATGTGGGGCTTCGAGCGCCATGGCGTGGCGCCCGACATGGTGACGATCGGCAAGCCGATGGGCAACGGCTATCCGATGGCCGGCATCGTGCTGCGTCCGGAGGTTATCGCCGAATTCGGCCCGCGCGCCCGCTACTTCAACACGTTCGGCGGCAATCCGGTCGCGGCAGCGGCCGGCAAGGCGGTGCTTGACACCATCCGCATCGACGGCCTGCAGCAGAATGCGCTTGAGGTCGGCAATTATCTGATGGAGGGCCTGAGGGCGCTTGCCGGGCGCTATCACGCCATCGGCGACGTGCGCGGCTCCGGCCTGTTCATCGGCGTGGAGATCGTCGCCGATCCCGCCGTAAAAAGCCCGGACGCGGCACTGACGACCCGCATCGTCAACGGTCTGCGCGAGCGTCGCATCCTCATCAGCGCATCCGGCCCGCGCGCCAACGTGCTGAAGATCCGTCCGCCGCTCGTCTTCTCGCGCGAGAATGCCGACATGCTGATCGACGCGCTCGCCGACGTCCTGAAGACGCTCTAAACGGAAGGGGCGAGGCCGCGCGTGCAGCCTCGCCCCGAAATCCGCTTTAAAAAGCTCAGACGAGCGCGGTGACCTGGATTTCGACCAGCAGTTCGGGCGCGGCGAGGCGGGCTTCGACGGTGGCGCGGACCGGCAGGTTGTCCTTGTCGACCCACTGGTCCCAGACCTCGTTCATCTGGCTGAAATGCGCGATGTCGCGCAGCCAGATATTGGCGCTGATCAGCTTGGCCTTGGACGTGCCGGCTTCGGCGAGCAGGCCGTCGATCTGGGCAAGGATGTCGCGGGTCTGGGCGACCGTGTCGGCACCGTCGCCGGTCACGCCGGCCGTGGTGACGATACCGTTGACGACGACGGCTTCGCAGAAACGCTTGCCTGGCTTGATACGCTTGATCATGAAAAGTCTCCCATGGTTATGATCAGAGAATGGTTTTGCCGAAGGCCGACAAAATGAAGTTGGCGCATTCCGCACCGATCGGCGATGGCAGCGCGGCATCAATGCCGGAAATGCTGAGCGCGCGCAACTTGCCGCTGAGTGCGGCCATTTCCATCGCCGAATGGGTCTCGCGCACCGTGATACCGCCGATGCCGCCGCTCCAGCCGGACATGTCGGTCGCCGTCGGCGAGTAGCAGAGGTGGAAGCCGCGCGTGCCGGCGGAGGCGATGGCGATCGCCTCGCGCATCGCCTGCCGCAGGCCGAGCGCATCGATCTCCGACATGGTGAAAATGCGCATGCGCGACGCCTTCAGCGCCTCCACCTCCTGGGGTGCGGCATTGCGCAGGCCGATGAGCACGATGTTCTCGGGCGCGATAAACGGCGGCAGGCGGTCGAGCATACGGCGCAGCACCGCGTTTTCCGGCGGCGGCGCATCCAGATCGCCATCCGGCATCATCGCCGCGTCAGAATCGATCCAGACGAGGCCGAGCGCATCATGCCTTTGGCCGGCGGCCTGTACCTGGGGCAGGATATCGCGCCGGCGCGCGCAGATGGAGAGGGCCAGGGCATCGTCCCCCTCTCCCTTCTCGAAACCGAGATACTCTATGCGCTCGGCAATGTTTTGCACCACGACGAGCGCGCCGTCGATAGCGTCCGTCTCGATCGCATAGGTCCTCGCCGCGCCCGTCTCCCGCACATCCCGCATCGGCACCTTCTCCACATATTCCGACGTCATCACCGTCAGCAGCGCGCCGTAATTCATGCGGAAGCTGACATTCTCGCCGACGGCCAGAGGCGGATCGGCGTCGGTGAGGTCGAGCACCAGATGGTCGCTGGAGGCGCCGAGCACGCGCACGCCGCGCTGCGTCGGGATCAGCCCTTCGG
>CBFGOD010000131.1:0-10275 GCA_965650295.1 uncultured Shinella sp.
ATGGGCTGCGCGGCAAGCCCGCCGATCCCGCCTATCAGCACGACCTGTCCGAGGAACTCAAAAGCAAATACGGGCACGCTGGCCTGGTCGAGCTCTATGGGCGGTTTTCGAACGGCGACGGTTTCGTCGATGCCCTGATGCGCCGGGCAATCCTGCAAGCCTTGTCACGCAAATGCGGCGCGGGGTTGAACGTAGGGGCGAATGCGGTCTTCAAACATCCCGAGACCTTTGAAATCGGTGAGGGGGTCTTCATCGGCGCGCAGGCGAACATCCAGGGCCGGTTCGACGGAACATGCCGGATCGGGAACAATGTCTGGATCGGTCCGCAGGCCTTCATCGATGCGCGCGACGTGGTTATCGGCGATGACGTCGGCTGGGGGCCGGGCGCGAAGATACTCGGCTCGACCCATAGCGGCATACCGGTCGACGTTCCGATCATCCGAACGGATCTGGAGATCAGGCCGGTACGCATCGAGGCGGAGGCCGATATCGGCACGAACGCCACCATCCTTCCGGGCGTGATCGTCGGCAGAGGCGCCATTGTCGGCGCGGGCGCGGTGGTGGCCTCGGATGTCGAGCCCTATTCGGTCGTCGCGGGCGTACCGGCAAAATTCCTGCGCTGGCGGGAGGCTCCCCCGGTTCGAACAAGAAACGTCGAGGTGTGACATGAAGGACAAGCGGATACTCATCACCGGCGGGGCTGGCCTCATCGGATCGCATATTGCCGACCTGCTCGCCGCGGAGCGCCCGCGCGAGATCGTTATTCTCGACAATTTCGTTCGCGGGCGGCGTGAAAACCTCATGCAGGCGGCCAGCGCCGCACCGATCACGATCATCGAAGGCGATATCCGGGACCGGGCTTTGCTGGAGAAGACGTTCAAGGGCATCGACGTCGTCTTCCATCAGGCGGCGATCCGCATCACCCAATGTGCCGAAGAGCCGCGGCTGGCCTTCGATGTTCTCGCGGGTGGCACATTCGATGTTCTCGAAGCGGCGGTGAAGGCAGGCGTTTCGAAGGTGGTGGCCGCGTCTTCCGCGTCCGTACTCGGGCAGGCGGAAAGCTTTCCGACGACCGAAGACCACCATCCCTACAACAACCGCACCATCTACGGCGCAGCCAAGGCCTTCAATGAAGGGCTGCTGCGCAGCTTCGCGGACATGTACGGCCTGAACTACGTGGCGCTACGCTATTTCAACGTCTACGGTCCGCGCATGGATGTGCACGGCGTCTATACCGAGGTTCTCATCCGGTGGATGGAGCGCATCGCCTCCGGCCTGCCGCCCCTTATTCTGGGTGACGGACTTCAGACGATGGATTTCGTTCATGTTCACGATATCGCCCGCGCCAATATCCTGGCGGCGAAATCGTCGGTGACCGACGAGGTCTTCAATGTCGCAAGCGGCACGGAAACCAGTCTGAACGAACTGGCAGACATGCTGCTGGCGGTCATGGGATCGACGCTGAAGCCGGAATACGGCCCGGCGCGCAAGGTCAACGCCGTCGCCCGCCGTCTCGCATCGACCGATAAGGCGCGCGCGCTCATCGGCTTTTCGGCCGAGATGGATATGGAGGCGGGCCTTCGTGACCTCGTCGCCTGGTGGCGCCAGGAGAAAGCTCTGGGAGGGCAGGCAGCGTGAGCGGTTCCCTTCCTCAGATTCCCGTCGCCAAACCCGAGCTCGATGAGGAGGAGGCCGACGCCGTCCGCCGGGTCATCCTGTCGGGCTGGATAACGCAAGGCCCGGAAGTGGCGGCTTTCGAACGCGAGTTCGCGGCCTATGTGGACGCCCCCTTTGCGACCGCGGTTTCCAACTGCACGACCGCGCTCCATCTTGCGCTCAAGGTGGTCGGCGTCGGACGCGGCGACGAAGTGATCACTGTCAGCCATTCCTTCATCGCCACGGCCAACGCCATTCGCTATTGCGATGCGACGCCGGTCTTCGTCGATATCGAGGCTGACGGCTTCAATATCGATCCATCCCGCATCGAAGCGGCGATCACGCCACGCACGAAAGCCGTGCTGGTCGTGCATCAGCTGGGCATGCCGTGCGATCTTGCCGCCGTGATGGCGGTTGCCGGTCCACGGTCGATCCCCATCATCGAGGATGCGGCCTGTGCATCGGGCAGCGAGATCCTGCGGCAGGGGCGCTGGGAAAAGATCGGGCGGCCCTATGGCGATATCGCCTGCTTCTCGTTCCATCCCCGCAAGGTCATCACCACGGGCGATGGCGGCATGCTGACGACGGCAAATGCCGAATACGACCGCAAATTCCGACTCTGGCGCCAGCACAGCATGAGTGTCGCCGATACCGTGCGCCACGGCTCCAAGTCGGTCATCTACGAGACCTATCCCGAGCTCGGGTACAATTACCGGATGACCGATCTGCAAGCGGCACTGGGCCGTGTGCAATTGCGCCGATTGCCCGGCCTCGTCGCGCGCCGGCGGCAACTCGCCGACCTCTATAGCGGATTGATTGCCAGGACCGCGCCCGCATTCACGGCGCCTCGGGAACCCGCATGGGCGCGCACGAACTGGCAGAGCTACTGCGTGCGCATCCCCGATGGAGGCGATCAGCGCGCGATCATGCAGGCGCTGCTCGACGACGGCATCTCCACACGGCGCGGCGTCATGAACATCACGGCCGAACAAAGCTATGCCGGAGGGGATACGCACCGCGTTTCCGGCGGTCTGGAGCGTAGCGCGGCCGCGCAGGAGAACTCCATCATCCTGCCACTCTTCGCACAGCTGTCCGAAGAGGATGTCCATCGCGTCGTCGATGCGCTTGGAAGGGTTACCACGAGCACGCCGCGTGTTCTGGAGCCGGCGCTATAAAAAGCCTCGTCCCTGCAATCCCCGGTCCGCCTCAGGCGAACCGGGCGATCAGCATCTTCAACGGTGACGGCAGTGACGCGTGCGGAACGAGCCGCACCAGCTTGCGCATGGAATAGAGGCCGGTCAGCAGCAGCACCGCCGAACCCGTGAGCGTCGATTGCCAAAGCGGCAGCACCTGCGTCGCCAGAAAGACGAACGCGCAGGCCAGAATGAAAACCGGCGTTAGCCATGCGTTTTCCCTGGACCAACGAAACCCGCTCATTCGCCTGACGATGCCGTAGATCAGAAGGCCGTGCCAGATATAGAGGCCGAGAAAGGCCATCCCCGCGCCGGCGGCGCCGAAATAGGGGACGAGAAGGAAGGCCAGGCCGACATGGACCACCGTCGCGGCGACCTCGGTCCAGAAGAAGATCGCCTCCGCCCCCTTCGCGATAACGATATAGCCCATCGGCCATGCGACGATGCGCAGCATCATGCCGAGGCATATCCAGCGCAGCAGGTCCGTTGCTCCGTCGAAGGCGTGTGAATAGAGAATATGCAACACGAAGGGGGCGAAGGTCAGCGTGGCGACGACACCCGGACCCGCCAGAAGCAGGCTCATCTGCACCTGCTCGTTCACCAGGCGATTGCACTCGGCATTGTTTTCGCTGACGGCCGTCAGCCGTGGATAGAAATCAGTGCCCATCGCCTGCAGCACGATGCCCGCATAGAGCCCGCCGATGGCCCAGGCCGCCTGGTAGAAGCCGGCCGATGTGATCCCTTCGGCATGCAGGACGATCAGGCGATTTGCATAGGCCGCGCCGAAGGTCAGCAGCCCGCTTGCCATGAACACCAGGCCGAGCTTGAGCAGACGCCGGCTTTCCCGCCCGAGCAGCGGCGGCGGGGTTGCGATCGGCGGCAATTGGACCTGCCTGCGAAAATACCACGACGCGAGGCCGGTCACAGCGGCAACGGCGATCAGAGACGGAACGATGCCATTCAGGCCGAAAAAATAGATCAGCGGAATGGTGATGACCGTGCCCGCAAAGGCTGCCGCGACATTGACGATCGCAAGATCCGCAATCCGCCGCAGGCCCTGAAGCAGAGCCATTTGCCCTCCGGACACGATGCGCAGCGCAACCGCAAGCGACAGCAGCGCAATTCCACCCGCCTGCTGATGGTCACCGAAGGTCAGACCGGAGAGGGGAACGGCGAGCAGGACGAGAAGGAGAGCGGCGAGGGCTGCGAGTACAAATGCCGTTCGCGAGAGAACCCGCGCGGTGCGTGCGATCGTCTCGTCGTCGTTCGTGCCGGCGGTTTCGGCGATCTGGCGCACGCCGCTCGACTGCACGCCCATGCCGGCGAGGTTCTGGGCCATGTCGGCAAGGGCGCTGTAAAGCCCCATCAGGCCGATGCCCTCCGGTCCGAGCATCAGGGCGACCGCCTTGTTGCGGATGATCGAAAACACGACGCCGACGACCGACGAGGCGCCGACCAGGAGGGTGGATTTCAGGATTTGCGTATGCGTGCTCTGCTCGCTGGCTGAGGCGTCGCAGGGATCGCTCATTGGCTGCTTCCGACGACCGTATCAGCCTGTGAATTCTGCGCGAGCGTTTCCGGCGTCGCGGCCTTCACACGCCGGCTCACGCGAAGCACGTCGCCGGGCTGCAGGACGGTATCGCTGCTTGCGGCGATTTCCTGTGCCTTGCCATCGACCAGACGATCGATCGAGAAGACCAGTGTCGTCGGATCGCCGGTATCCGATAGGCTGTCCGGTTTCGAGAGGATCCTCAGCATCTGGTTCTGAGCGACCTCGCGTTTGAGAAGCATCTGGTCCAGGTTCGCCTGTTCCGTCTGCAATTCGATGTTCACTTCGGTTCGTTGCCGATCATACAGCCCTTCGAGGTTGCGCGACGCTTCGGAGATGTTCTGCTTTGCCCGCATCGCATCCGCCGATACGTCGAGGCGTGCGGCCGAGTAGCTTCGAAGCATGCGCTCGAGATCACCCAGCCGGGAAGGAAGAGCGATGCCCTTGTCCACCATCGTTTTGATGAGGCCCAACTCCTTCGCGACGGATTTGATGTCGGCATCGGCACTGTCGGCCTTCTTGTCGAGCGTCTCGAGTTCCACGCGAAGCAGGTCGCGCAGCTCCGTGAAGGAATTCGCCTGCCTCTTCAGGAGGTTGGACCGCGCCGTCATGACGGCCTTTTCCTGCTCATAGATCGCTCGGGCCTCCTGGCTCTCCATTCCTGCCGGCAGATCGAATTCGGGCGCTTTTCCGTCCGACAGCTCGGCATGGAAGCGGGCAATCCTGATCCGGGTGCGCATAATCGAGTTTTCCAGTCCGCGCAGGTTCGCGACCAGTTCAGCCCTGTCGGGCAGATCCGCGCCGTCCGTATCAGGACTATGCTCGCCTCCGCTCACGGCCAGGGCCTGCAAAGCCATCAATCCCGGCCGGAATTCATAGGTGCCCGGCAGCTTGACGTCTCCGACGACGTAGATCGGCGGATATTTGACGACGGCCACCGTCGCCTCGGGTGCGCGCACGAGGCCGATCTTGTCCTTGAGCTCCTCGGCAATCCTTGTTGCGAGGGCGGCTTCGTCCAGGCTCCCGACCGGAATACGGCCGATCACCGGCAGCGACAATGTCCCATCCTGCGCCACTACGAATTCTCCGCTCAGGGCGTCCCATCTTTCATAGAGCCCCTTGGTCGGCATCCACTGCACGATGTTCACGCGAATGTTCGTATTCGGCCAGATCCGCGGCGCATCCGCGAAGGCGGGTGACCCGCAGAGGGCAGTCAATATGGCTGTGGTGAAAATGGTCTTCAGTGGTCGCTGCTGGTCCTGCAAAATCCGAAACGTGACCATGGAACTCGCCTGTCGAAGATCGATGAGCGCGCGGCCCACCGTGATTGGTCTCGCTTGCATTCTGCTGACGGGAAATGGTTTTCAGTAGACGATCAGTCGTTGAGCGGCATCATCAATTAGAAGTAAACCGCGCTGTCTACGCCAACCGATTGCGGGGACGGTGTCGCGATCTTACGCAGGGTAATCCTTTTGGAGCGGGCGCAACACGCTTGGTCGGTCAGGAGGAAGCCGCTGTGGGCGCAGGATAACCCATAGGAAGCTATCGCAGAGACAGTGCGCGGGAGATACAGTGCGGACGCCCTCAAGTGGCAGCCGTTTTCGTGTGGGGAGCGAGGAGGTCGGAATGGCGTCGGAACGACGAAGCAACTGCGATGCGTTTTCGGCGACGCCCTTTCGAACGGATGCGGTGCGCACAATTCTCGTCGTGGGACCTTCCGAATGTACCTGCGAGCGGCTGGAGGCCTTTCCGGCAGAGTTTCCCCAAACCGTCATTCTGCATGTGCCGACCGTCGAGGCCGCGTGCAAGCCTTTCGCCAATCCCGTCGGATTGATCCTCATCGATTCCGCCCTTCGTGCGGCCACCGAGGCGGCGGCGTTCCTCTTGCGCCGCCTGCATCCCGATGCACAGATCGCGCTCACGCATCCGACGATGTCGGAGACCGGAAAGCTGTCGAGGGGCGGCAGCGGACAAAGCGTCTATCTCAGCCTGCTGCCGATGGACCTCGCGCTCAATATCTGGCTTGCGGTCGTGCGGCTCCTGCTTTCGGGCGGTGAGTATTTTCCCGTTTCGCCACCAGGCCTTACGGCTGGGCGTCCTTACGCCGCTGGAGGAGGGCAGGCCTTCTACACGGAAGCCGACACGCCCATCAAGCTTACGCCGCGTGAGATGGAAATTTTGGAAAAAGCGGCTCAGGGAATGCAGAACAAGCTGATCGCGGCGGAATTCAACCTGTCCGAAAATACCGTGAAGGTTCACCTGCACAATATCATCAGCAAGCTTGGCGTTCACAATCGCACGGAGGCCGCCGCGAAGTATCATCAGCTGTTGAGCGCGTCTCAGGAGAGATGAGGCGAAGCCGCCGGCGCCGTTTCGCACGCCGTCGCAATCCGTCCCCGTGATGAAAAAACCATGGGCGGCAGAGGCCGCCCATAGTCATTTTGGTGTCAGATGAGAAGGAAGTCGCTCGCCGACAGATTGTAGCCGTTATCGAAGGTGGCAATCAGGACCTTCGCCGCGGCCCCATTGCCATCGCTGTCATAGTAGAGAGAATGCGCCTTCGTGTCATAGATGAAGCGGTCGCTGCTATCGAGAGCGGCAGTACCAAGGCGGAAAGCACTGGAGGCGAGGTTCCCCGTCGGTCCGGAATTCACGTCGAAAACGAGAGCGTCGGAAGACGAGAAGTCGGTGATGTGGTCGGCTCCGGAGGTCTTGATTTCGCTCTGCCGGAAGACGAATCTATCGGCACCAGCTCCGCCAGTCAGGGTGTCGTTACCCGCTTGGCCTTCCAGTGTATCATTGCCGCCACCACCGATGATGATGTCGTTTCCGCTACCACCCTTTAGACCATTGTTGGCGGAATTGCCCTTAAGGGTGTTGTCGCCGGAATTGCCCATTGCGTTGATGGCATTCGTCCCGCTCATGGCGAGCTTCTCGACATTGGACGTCAGTATATAGGTGACGGATGTCTTGACGGTATCCGTTCCGGCCTTGCTGCCTTCGGTGACGACATCACCGGCATTGTCGACGATATAGGTGTCGTTACCAGCGCCGCCAGCCATCTTGTCCGCACCGGCGCCGCCATTAAGAATATTGTTGCCGGTATTGCCTGTCAGAGTGTCAGCGTAGCTGGAGCCGATAAGGTTTTCGATGCTGACGAATTTGTCGCCGGTGGCATGGCCACCCGAGGCGGTTGCGGTTTGGAGGTTGATCTTGACAGCCGTCGACCCGGCATATGTGGCGGTGTCCGAGCCGGAACCACCATCCAATATGTCGGCGCCGGCGCCGCCCTTCAACAGGTCGTTGCCGCCAAGACCCTTGTAGGTCTCGTTTCCAGCACTCGTCTGGCCGCTGACCGGAAGGGCATCATTACCTGCCGTTCCGGTATAGACCGTACCAGCGACAGCCGTGTCGAGATCGGTGTTGCCCGAGACGACCGGCTTGTTGTCGTAGAATGCAAAATCGCCCCAATGACCATCGCCGATCTGGTTGTTGGTAATCTTGATCGTGGAATCGTCCACCGTGCCGCCATTGAAGCGATCATCGAGATAGACGGTGTAGCCGCCGCCGACCAGGCGGTTGCCGTCGATGGTGATGTTGCGCAGACCTCCGAAATCATTGTTGAGCATGACCGCCGAGGTCTGATCGTGGTCATTGATGATCGTGTTGTGAATGATATTGATATCGTGACCGCCATTGATCTCGATACCGTCGTAATGGGCATCGGCGTCGCCCCTCAGATCGTGGATATAGTTGTCCTTGATCGTCGTCGGCGCGATAACATTGATGCCGTTATGCACGTCGTGCAGATTATTGCGCAGGAACGTGCCGAAGCCGTAGATGGCGTTGACTGTTTTGCCCTGGCCGTCGATTTCGCTGTCCTGCATCGTGAAGCCGGTTGCGTCGTCCATGACGCGCAAGGCATGCCACTCGGTGTTGGAGACGAGCTTGACGTTCTTCAGGGTAACGTTCTTGGCCTCGATGACGATATCGCCATAGACTTCAAGGTTGCTGATGACGGCATTGTCCTGGGTTACGTGATAGGACCCGGTATATTTGGTCATTTTCGTGCCGCTGGGGACACCTGTGTTGCTGGCGTCCGGATAGCCCGAGCTTGCCGCCGCGGCCTCATTGCTGGCCGCCGCTTGGGTCGCCTTGGTCGCGGTTTTGCTGATGGCGGAAGGAGTGGCTGCCGCCTGTTTCGTCTCGACTTCGATCGCGGAACTTGCCGATGCGACCTTCAGAGAGGCCGCGCTATCGGACGAGGATACGCTGTCGATATGATGGCCCTGCTTTTCGCCGCGCTCATCCGAGAGATGTGCTTTCAGCTTCTGGCTGAATGTGCCGCTGATCGCCTCGTCGACGGCATGTCCGCGGTCATGGAATTGGAAGCTGTCCCGTGTGCTGCTGTTCTCAACATGCGCGCTGGCGTCGAGGAAAGAGCCGATTTCGCTACGAATGAGCGATGTGTCCTCCAGAAGCTTGGAGACGGATACGTCGCTAAATGTACTTTTCATGGTCTTGTCACCTTTCTCCCAACGGCCGTCACCCATGCGAATGGCTAACTGATTTGACGGGTTGGATACTACTTTATAGGTAGGTCAGCGCTGAGGCCGGGAAGGTAGTCCGGCTCGATTTGAAAGGCAATGTAGCGAAATAGTACTAGATGGCATTATAACAATGCCTTAATGTCGCCCTATTCGGCTCAGGTTTTCGCGAAATTCTACGAATGCCTTCAAATTTTATTTCCGCCTTATTTGATAAGGGCTTACCGGGTGAGGGATTGAGCGAAAACTATTCCATCAACTTTGAGTTAAATCCGAGTACTGAATTCTTTTCCGAATCTAAGGCGAAGCTCATATAGTCAGGAATGAACGGGTGGGCTTGCAGAATTGCCCGGTCGCAACGCGCGCAGTGATTCGGCGGCGATTAAGATAAAATCGGGGCACGCTGCTCGCATCCGGCGTTTTGCCCCGTATCGCCACGTTCCGCACGACGGTCTGTGACCGATTTTCCTTGGAGGAATGGAGAGAAGCTGTATTGCGGGGGGTAATATTGAAGGTTTTGCAGCCTGGAGAGCCATATTGATCGAGCGTGCTGGGTGAAGTCCTCTCCCACTGCGGGAGACCGAGATGGAGCACGGCTATCCTGAACCCTGGAGCGTGATCGCTGTCGTATAGGCGGTTGCAGAGCGCGGTGTGCTTCACCGAGGCCTTAACTGCGTCACTCCATATGGCTGATGATCATTTCTGCAATGGGGATCGCCGATGTCGCTGCGGGAGAAGGGGCGTTGCAGACATGCAGCATTCTATCCGTTTCGGCGAAAAGGAAGTCGTGGATGAGGCTGCCGTCCTTATGCACCGCTTGCGCGCGAATGCCCGCCTCGCATGGCAGAAGATCATCCAGGGCAAGGGTCGGGCAGTATTTTTGACACTCTTTGAGATAGCCCGGTTTCCAGAAGGAGTTGCGGAATTCCTGTAGCGCCGATTTGCGATGTGCGAAGGCGGTTTTCCAGAAGCCGGGAAAGCCGGTGATCCCGACAGTATCGGAAAGGTTGACGGAGAGACGCGGATAGCCCTCGCGCGCAAAACCGATGACGGCGTTCGGGCCGACGGTCACGCCGCCATCGATCATGCGCGTGAGATGGATGCCCAGGAAAGGCAGCGACGGGTCGGGAATAGGGTAGATGAGGTGGCGCACGATGGCGTTCTTTTCCGGCGGGAGGCGGTAGTACTCACCCCGGAAGGGAATGATGCGATGGTCGATCGAGAGACCCGCAAGCATCGCCAGTCGATCCGATTGCAGGCCGCCGCACACGATGAGCTTCTTTGCTTGCCAGCTTGCACTATCGGCATCGATATCGACGGCATCGACATG
>CBFGOD010000132.1:0-10266 GCA_965650295.1 uncultured Shinella sp.
GCACATAGGGACCGATGGCGCCATGGGTGTAGTAATGCACGTCGCTGCCGCAGACGCCGACCGTGTGGATGGCGATCTTGACGTCGTCCGGACCGATGGATTGCGGGAGGTCGATATCGCGAAGGGCAAGCACGCCCTTTTCTTCGAGAACCAAGGCTTGCATGGAAATCTGTCCTGTCATCAATTGCTCTTGCGCCGGAACGCATTGTTGAGAAGGCCGCTGAGGATGCCGATGAGCAGGAGCGGCGGGATGGAAAGCAGCACGACGGAGGCGTTGAGAATTCCCCAGGGCACGTCACGACCGAGCTGCGTCAGTTCCGAGGCGACGATGGGCAGCGTCTTGGCATCCGAGGTCGTCAGCATCAGCGCGATGAGGAATTCGTTCCAGACCAGCACGAAGGCAAAGGCCACCGCGCCGATGAGCGAGCGTGACGCAACCGGCAGGGCGATGCGCAGGAAGACCGCATAGGGGCCGTAGCCATCGACGCGCGCCGCCTCCTCCACCTCTTTCGGCACGCGGGCAAAGGCCGGCACGCCGAGCCAGATGACGGTCGCGAGCGTCAAGAGAGTATAGGTGGCGATCAGCGACGTCATCGTGTCGTAAAAGCCGAGGTCGAGCCAGATCACCATGAGCGGGATCGCCACGGCGACGGGCGGCAGGAAGCGCAGCGACAGCACGAAGAACTGGATGTCGGCCGACCAGCGGTTCGGGTAGCGGGCAATCGCATAGGCTGCCGGCAGACCGAGCACCGCACCGATGAAAACCGATCCGCCGGCGGCGAGCAGCGAATTGACGAGGCCTGCCGCAACGCTCTCTCTTCCCAGAACATAGGCGAAATTGTCGAGCGTCGGCGTGAAGATGAAGAGCGGTGTCGGCGTGACGATGTCCACGCGGTTCTTGAAGGCGTTGATCGCCGTCCAGACCATGGGGAAGACGGCGGAGAAGGCCGCGAGGTAGAGCACGGACTTGCCGAGAATGCGGGCGACGGTCATGGCTTTACCCTCTTCCAGATGACCGTGAAGATGACGGTCGTCGCCAGCATCATCAGCACCGCCATGCCGGAGGCGTAGGAGATGCGGCCGGATTCGATGACCCCCTGCGAGAAGGCGTACATATCGAGTGTTTCCGTCGCGATGCCGGGGCCGCCGCGGGTCATCACATAGATGAGGTCGAAGGCCCGCAGCGACTCGATCATCTTGATGAAGGTGAGCGAGATGAGCGGTGCCTTCAGCATGGGAAGCGCGACATAGGCATAGATTTCCCACGGGCGCGCATGGTCGAGGCGTGCGGCCTCGAAGGGCTGCGGCGGCAGGGTTTCGAGCAGCTTCAGCACGATGACGGCGAAGAACAGGCCCCATTGCCAGACATCGACGAGCGCCACCGTCATCAGCGCGGTCGCCGGGCTCGAAAGCAGATCGAGCGGCTGGCCGGTGATCGCCTTGTAAGGATACGTCACGATGCCGTAGAGCGGATGGAAGGCGAACTTCCAGACGAAGGCGGCCGAGACGCGCGGCAGGATGACGGGCACCAGGAAGATCAGCGTCAGCACGGCCCGCTGGCGCGCCGAGGCGAATTCGAAGAGCAGGATGCCGAGCACGACGGCAACAAGCAGCGTCAGCGTGACGGTGACGAGTTCCCAGGTGAGCGACACGCCGACCGCATTGATGAAACGGCGATCCGAGAAGAGGTCGATATAGTTGGCAAGGCCGACGAAGCTGCCATCGGGACGGCTCAGCTCGCGATTGCGGAAGGAAATATAGATGGCATAGGCCGTCGGCACGAAGGCGAGCACCGCAAGGATGAGAAGCGGCGGCGGCAGGAAAACGGCAGGCAGGCGGGTTCTTGTCGTCATGGATCTTTCCTCGGGATCGCGCGGCCGCCGTCTCGGGAGGCGAAAGCGGCCGCGCGGCGCGAAGGCTTACTGGCTACGGGCGACGAGGTCCTTGGCGAAGCCTTCGAGTTCGGCGAGGCCATCCTTGATGTCCGCGCGCGAACCGGCGATCAGCTCCTCCAGGATGATGCCCCAGCGGTCGCCGAGATCGGGCCAGAGCGGGCTCTGCCAGAAGTTGACCGCCGTGACCTTGCCGGTTTCGGCCAAGGCCTGCCCGAGATCCGGACCGTAGAGCTTCGCAAAGGCCTCGCTCGCCATGATGCTCGTGCGGTTGAGTTCGCCGAACTGGTTAGCTTCCAGACGCCGCTGCTCGTTCTCCTTCGAGGTCGCCCAGGCGATGAAGAGGCCAGCGCAAGCCTTCGACGCGTCATCGGGGTTCGCCTTGGCGCCGATGGCAAGACCGTGGCCGTAGCCGCCGCCCGTCAACGGCGTCGGAGGCGGCAGATAGCCGACCTTGCCGACGACCTGCGATGTCTTGGGATCGATCGCAAGACCGGCGAGCGGCGTCGATTCGATGAGGATGGCGACCTGACCGGACAGGAAAGCACCCGTCGATTCATCCCAGCTGCCGGTCTGCGTGCCAGGAGCGGAATATTTGAAGAGATCGAGATAGGTTTCCGTCGCCTTGACGGCCGCCTCGCTGTTGAACTTCGGCGTGTTGCCCTCGAACCATTCACCGCCGAAGCCCTTGAAATAGGGCATCCAGCGCCAGACATTGGCGCCCGAGCCGCGCTGGCCGCGCAGCGCGATGCCATAAATGCCCTTGTCCGGCTGGTGCAATTTCTGGACCGCGTCCTTCATCTCGTCGAGCGTCGTCGGCGGCTTGATACCGGCGGCTTCCAGCAGGTCCTTGCGGTAGACGAGCAGGTCGCCGCCGCCCGTCAGCGGCGCGAACCAGACCTCGCCGTCATAAGTCGCGACCTTCTGGCGGCCCGGGTCGAAATCGGCGTAGTCGTATTCCTTGGGATAGTAGTCCTCGAGCGGCACGACCCATCCGGCGGATGCGAACAGGGCGACGTTCGCCTCGTCGATATAATACACATTGTACTTGCCGATGGTCGAGGCGTCCGCCTTGGTCTTGGCGCGGCGGTCGTTCTCGTTGAGATAGTCGATCTCGAAGGATGCGCCGCCGGAGAGCTTTGCAAACTCGTCCTTGTAGTTTTCGAGCAGCGTCAGGCCATCGCGCGGCTGGGCGAGCACGCGGATCGTGCCGGAGCACTCGGCAGCCAGCGCAATCGACGAGACCGAGCCGGCAAGAAGGCATGCATATGCGATGCTCGAAACGAGCGTTTTCACGGATATCATGGATGAACCTCCCCTAAGGTATCGTTGGCCGGCGCGGCACGACCTCCTCGTGGCCTGCGCCGATCTGTCAGCGAATATCTTCGCTGGAACTGATACTAGCCGAGGAAATTTCGGGAACTAGCGCGCCCGATGCGGGAATTCTGTACTTTAATGCGCACCATCATGCTGCAATGCGGTAATGCGACCCCATCAGCGCAAGGTTTCATCGGACAGAGACACATCATCACGCATCGAGCGCCGCCGCGGCGTCAGCCGTCGATACGCCGAAGGCGTCATGCGGTGCTGTCGAAGGAATGTTCGGTTGAAATTCGAAATGTTCATATAGCCGACCTCGAAGCAGATGTCGGTGATGGGCATGTCGCTTTCCGCCAGAAGCTTGCAGGCCTGCCAGATACGCAGCTTGTTGACGTGATCGGTGAAGGTGTTGCCGGTGTTCTTCTTGAAGAAGCGCGAAAAGGCGCTTTCACTCATGCCGGCGAGATCGGCGACATCGGACAGGCGGATGTCGGTCGAGAAGTTGCGATAGATGAAAACGAGCGCGCGCTGGAGGGCATCCAGTGTCTCGGCGTCGAGCTTCGGCGAGTATTCCGGTGACGAGAGGATTTCGTATTCGGCAGAAGCGGCGAGCAGGTCGAGCAATTGCAGGAAAAGGGCAAGCCGCGCGACGCCTTTTTCCATGCCCATGCGCTCGACCAGTCCAGCCCCCTTCGCCAGCGTTTCGCCGTTGAAGACGAGACCCCGCTGGGCACGCGCGAAGAAATCTTCAAGCTGCGCAAACTCCGGCAAAAGCCGCGTCGCCTCGCGGATGCGGTCGGGATGAAACTGCACCACGACGTCCCGGCCTTCGATCAATTCGCCCGGCGCGGTCATCGTCACCCAGTCATGCGGAAGGTCGCTGCCGATTACCGTCAGATAGGTCGCCGAGAAGGCACCGATGTAGTCGCCGACGAAGGCGACACCCGTCCCCTTGCGGATCAGATGAATCTCGAATTCAGGATGGAAATTCCAGACATTGCGCTCCCACGGATAATCGTCCACCCGCCAGAGGAAGCTTTCGTCGATGCCTGTGATGATGTGCTCGAACGTTGGCGGGCTGGAAGAAAGCGAACCGGCCTTCGGATCGACGCCGCTCCTGGCTTCACGTGTGGCCAAGTTCTACTCCCGCGTATCGAACCTCGTGGAAATCAATCTTCAAAAGCCGCAATCCTGGCCTCGCTTCGAGCACGGGCTTTCGTTACCGAACCTTCTGTTTCCATTGTGGCGCTGACGGAGAACCGAGACAACCGCAATATCCGAAGTCACGCAACCCGGCGATGGACAAGCCGCGCCGATCCTATGGGCGTCATAACGTAAGACGCGTCCTTGCAGGCAATCAACAGTGCGTTCCCGGCGCCGTAAATGCATGCAGTTCCCGCATCGATCGTGCGATGAAAATTCGCTTTTTTTGATGCTTTTGTTCGGCGACCTTTATCCCGCCGAGGGAACATGCGGTTCAATCAAGAAGCCAATCCGGAACGGGAGCGTGGGTCTTGTCCAATCTTTCCAAGATCGAAATGGTCGAAACCGCACTGCTGTCGAAGCGGGTGTCGAACATCCAGCCATCTCCAAGCATGGGCGCCATGGCGGAAATCCGCAGGCTTCGTGCAAGCGGACGGCAGATCCTCGACATGACGATCGGCGAGCCCGACTTCGCCCCGCCGCAGCCCGTGGTCGAGGCGGGCGTCGAGGCATTGAGAAGCGGGCGGATCTCCTATGTACCGACGAACGGCACAGCCGAACTACGATCGGCAATCATCCGGAAGTTCGAAGCCGAGAACGGGCTGGTCTACGACGACGCTCAGATCACCGTCGGCGCCGGGGCAAAGCAGATCATCTTTGCTGCCCTTGCGGCAACGCTTGATCCCGAAGACGAAGTCGTCTTCGCGGCGCCGTACTGGGTGAGCTACCCGGATATCACGCGTGTCTTCGAGGGCAAGCCCATTGCGGTAACCTGCGATGCGGCCCAGAAATTCAAGCTGACGCCCACCGCCCTGCGCGATGCGATTTCCGACAGGACCCGATGGCTGATCCTGAACGGCCCGGCCAACCCGTCCGGCTCGGTTTACGATCGCTGGGAACTGGCGGGCCTGGGCTCCGTATTGGAGGAATATCCCCGTATTCTCGTTCTGACCGATGAGATCTACGAGCACTTCGTTTACGGGGGTCGGCAGTTCACGTCGTTCGCCGCAGTCAATCCACACCTTCGCGACCGTGTCCTGACGGTGAACGGTGTCAGCAAGGCCTTTGGACTTGCCGGTTTGCGGCTTGGCTATGCAGGCGGGCCGCAATGGCTGATCGGCGCGATCACCAAACTCATCTCGCAGGACACGAGCTGCGCCAATTCCATCGTGCAGCACGCCGCCGCCGCCGCGCTGTCGGGCCATCAGGACTTTTTGCAGGCGAACCGGGAGCGCTATGAACGTCGCGCCCGGATGCTGGTTGAGGGATTGAACCGGATTGCGGGACTGTCCTGTACCATGCCCGAAGGTGCTTTCTATGTCTTTCCGTCGGTCGCGAGGTTGATCGGCAAGCAGACGCCCGATGGCGGCACGATCAAAACCGACGCCGACCTTGCCAAATATCTCGTAAGCGAAGCCGGTGTCGCCACAATGCCGGGCGCGGCATTCGGGATGTCCCCCTTCCTTCGTTTGTCCTTTGCGACGAGCGATCAAACCATCGCCGAAGCCGTCGCGGCAATCGCTTCGGCCGTGGCGAAGCTTGGCTGAAACGAGGGTAAGCAACGACGCCGATGTCCAGCATGTCAGTTCTCGTTACCGCCCGTTTCTTCGAACCCGGATCGCCGGCATGGCAGCTCCTGACCGGTAGTGGCGTCGAGATATCGCCAAAATCTCTGATCGGTGCGCAATCCGATGCACAGCTGACGACGGATGAGATCCTCGACATGACCGAGGGCGTTGCGGCCTGGATCGTCGGCATCGCTCCCGTGACCGAGGCAATTCTCGCCCGCCGCCCGGACCTGCGCATGCTGGCGCGGCGCGGTGTCGGCCATGACAATATCGATCTCGCGGCGGCCCGCCGGCATGGCGTCACGGTAACGAACACACCTGGTGCCAATACCGACACGGTTGCCGATCACACGATCGCTCTCATGCTGGCGACGCTTCTTCGGCTTTGCGAAGCCGATACGGCCGTCAGGACGGGAAACCTGACCGCTCTGGTCGGCAGCCAGCTGGCACACAAAACCGTCGGCCTCATCGGGCTGGGCAGGATCGGCAAGGCGGTCGCCCGCCGGCTGACTGGATTCGATACGCGCATTGTGGCGTACGACCCCTATGCCTCCCCCGAAACGGCGGGACCGGTGGACCTTGTCAATCTCGATGTCCTGTTGAGCCAATCCGACATCGTTTCCCTTCACGCGGCGCCGGAGCCCGGCCAACCGCCGCTGATCCGGGCCGCGACGATCGCAGCCATGAAGCCGGGGGCGATCCTCATCAACACGGCCCGGGCCGGCCTTGTCGATGAAGCCGCGCTTCTACACGCGCTGGAGACGCGGCACCTTGCCGGCGCGGGGCTTGACGTGTTTTCCGCGGAGTACGGAACATCCGGCTTGCCCGCTCTTGCCGGTCACTCACGGGTCGTGCTTACGCCGCACATAGCCGGCTCTTCCCGGGAGGCCCTGGACGAAGGAAACCTCATGGCAGCCCAGGCCGTCTCGGCCTACCTTTCGGGAAAGGCCATTCCCGAACATTGGGTCGTTACGGGCTGAACAGCCTCGACTGTCGCCTGATCGGTCGTTACATGAAGATAACCGGTGACACGTTTGACAATACAGGCGGAAAGTTCATATTTCGCCTATGCCAAACCTCCGACAGCTAGAGACCCTGCTTTGGATTGCCCGCTTGGGGACGCATGAAAGGGCGGCGCGGCGCCTCAACATGACGCAATCCACCATGTCGAAACGCATGCAGGAGCTGGAGCTCGCCTGCGGCTTTCCACTTTTCAACAAGCGCGGCCGTCACATGGTGTTGACCGACCAGGGCGCACGCCTGGCGGAACTGGCGGAACGCATGGTCGACCTGCATCAGGAAATCGAGGCTATCCGCACATCGACGGATGTCGTCACTCCCCTTGTCATCGGCGTGACCGAATTGTCGGCCCAGACATGGCTGCCGCGCGTCGTAAGGTTGCTGCGGAGCGATTCATACCGGGGAACCCAAACGATCCACGTCGATCATGCGCACCGGCTGATCGACATGCTCGACGGCGGGCAATTGGATCTCGCCGTCTGTCGCGATGTAAAAGTGTCACGGTCGATCGTCGGCCATATGCTTGCCAAAGTGGAGTTCGAGCTTGTCGCCAGTGCCAAGCTGATCGCAGCCGACCAGGAGATCACCCGGGAGTTGCTGTGTTCCCTTGCCTATGTTTCCCAGGGACCACGCGAAAATGCCGCCGATATCTTCTCAGAGTGGCTGCTGGATCGGGGGCTCATCTTCGAGCGCTCGATCAGAACCGATTCCGTGGCGGCGACGGTCGGCCTGCTGCTGGCGGAGCAAGGGGTTTCCCTTCTGCCCAAGGGGCTGGCGGCGCGGTTCATCGAGCAGGAGCGCCTCGTTGCGCTGCCCCTTCCCTTCGAGCCGCCGACGGTTTCATTCTTCGCCTACGTCCGCCGTGGAGAAGCCAACGCGGCACTCACGAATGCTCTCGCGACGGTTCGCGAAAACTGCGATTTTTCCCGCTTCCTCCAGATGTGACCGTCCACAGGCGCCTTTAGTGCCCGGTCTTGCCGCGCGTGCCGACGAACAAGCGTTCGAGACCATAGAAGTAGTCGAGTACGATCATCGCGAGCACCGCCAGAAGGAGCATCAGGGTTGAAACAGCCGCGATGGCAGGGTCGATACCGTCCTCAAGCTGCGTATAGATGCGAACGGGCAATGTCATCGAGCCTGGCGGCGCGATGAAAACGGACATGGTGACTTCATCGAACGAAGAGATGAAGGCGATGACCCAACCGCTGACGACGGCCGGCAGCACCAGCGGCAGAGTGACACGGCGGAACAAGGTCCACCGGTTTGCGCCAAGCGACAAGGCCGCACGTTCGACCATCGGGTCGTAACCGGTCATACCGGCGATCATGAGCCGCATCGCGAAAGGGAAAATCAGCAGCGTATGGGCGGCGAAGAGCCCGACGGTGCCGGTTCCGAGCCCCGAAACACTGAAGAACTTCAGGAGCGCGACGCCGATGGCCACATGCGGCAGCATCAACGGAGACTGCAGAATCGATGTTATGGCGGTCCGTCCCGGAAAATCGAATCGCGCAATCGCGAGCGATGCCGGCAGGCACAAGGCGACGGCGAAGGTTGCGCTGGCGAGAGCCAACAGGAAGCTCAGGCGGAAGCTTTCGAAATACCGGTCATCCTGCAGGACCTTTTCGTACCATTTCAGCGAGGGTGGCCATGCGTCGAAGCTAAGGAGATCGCTCGAGGTCAGCGACACCACCACGACGGCAATCAGCGGCAGCAACATGAACAGCACGAAGGCTGCATGGAATATCCATTGAATCGGGCCGTTCTTCATGATGTGGCCTTCCTGAACATGGCGCTGTAGCGGCGCTCGATCCACCGGTTCAGGCCGATGAGGATCGTCACGGTGAAGACGAGCAGCACCAGCGTGAGAGCCGCGCCGAGCGGCCAGTTCTGCGTTCCGAGAAATTCGTCATAGGCGGCCGTCGCCACCGTCTTCAGCCGCCGTCCGCCGATGATGGCCGGCGTGGCAAAGGCGCTGGCGGCAAGGGCGAAGACCACGATCATGCCGGAGAGAATGCCCGGCATGATCTGCGGGATCAAAATCCGGCGCAGGACGGTGAAATCACTGGCGCCCAGCGATTTTGCCGCGTTTTCCGTCGCCATATCCATGCGCTGCATCGAAGCCCAGACGGAAAGCACGACGAACGGCGTCAGCACATGGACCAGCGCCACGACGACGCCTTGAGTCGTGAAGAGGAACGGAATGGGCGAGGAGATCAGGCCGATGCGCATCAGCGTCAGGTTCAGCAGCCCCTCCGATCCGAACAACAGCGTCCAGCCGAGCGTGCGAACGACGACGGAGATCAGGAGCGGCCCGATTGCAACAAGGAGAAACGCCGTGCGCCACGGCTCCCGCATCCGAAACAGGATGATGGCCTCGAAGGTGCCGATCAGGACGGCGACCACGGTCGTGATGGTGGCGACGAGCAGCGTGCGCAGGTAGATCTTGTAGAAATATCCGTCGGAAAACAGCGTCAGATATTGCTTGAAAGTGTATTCGGTGGCCCCGCCGGGACTGCCGGCGCTGAAGCTCAGGAGCAAAAGGAAGGCGAAGGGGAGCGCCAGGATGACGAGGTAGAAGGCCAGCGCCGGCGAGACGAGGAGGAAAGCCGCCCTGCGCATCACGGTGTTTCCAGCCGCCGCAGGTCGATCGCCCGCCAGCCGATCTTGGTATGCTGGCCTGCCTCCGGATAGACGCGCCCATCGTTCGGCAGAAGCAGACTGACCGCCGCATCGTTTACCTTTACCTGGAACAGCCAGCGGCTACCCAGGAATGTGCTCGAAACAACGACAGCGTCTGCGCCGGTTTCTGCGAAGACGACCCGTTCCGGCCTTATGACATAGGCGGCTGCACCGGCCGTATCCACCGTAGCGGTGCCCTCGATGCATCCCTGTGCCGCCAACCGGGCGTCGATGACATTGGCCGACCCCATGAAATCGGCGGTGAACGCGCTGCTTGGCCTGTCGTAAGCCGCCGTCGGTTCGCCCCGCTGTTCGATCCGACCGTTTCGCATCAGGATGATCTCGTCGGACATGCCGAGTGCTTCATCCTGGTCGTGCGTGACCAGCAGCGTGGTAACCCCGACACTTCGCTGGATCGATTTCAGTTCGAGCCGCATCTCCTCGCGCAGTTTCGCGTCGAGGTTGGACAGAGGCTCGTCCAGCAGGAGAAGGCGGGGCTTGATCACCAGCGCGCGCGCAAGTGCGACCCGTTGCTGCTGCCCGCCCGAAAGCGCGGCAGGATGATGCCCGGCGCGGTGGCTGAG
>CBFGOD010000133.1:0-10236 GCA_965650295.1 uncultured Shinella sp.
GCGACCAGTGTCACCGCCTATATCACGCATGGCGTGCTCTCCGGCGGCGCGGTAGCCCGCGTCACGTCGTCGAAGCTCAAGGAACTTGTGATCACCGACTCGATCCAGCCGACCACGGCCGTCCAGTCTGCGCACAATATCCGCGTTATCTCGACTGCCAACCTGCTCGGCGAAGCCATCAACCGCACGAGTGCGGAAGAGTCGGTCTCCAGCCTCTTCGACTGATCGAGCCGCAATTTTTGCCTTTCCGAGCCCGCGCACCCTTTTCGGTTGCGCGGGCTTTTTCGTGTCGCAACCACGCCCTGCTTTTTTGTTCACGGCCGATATCGGGCCGATCAAATTTGCGTTAGGGTCCGCTCAGATTCGCGAGGAGGAATCCTATGATATCAATGTCTTTGTTCAGCCGCCTGACGGCACGCGTCGCCATCCTTCTTGCCGCCGGCACGCTTGCGGCCTGCCAGGTCGATGAGGGCGGCCCGGACTACCGTCCCCGCCCGCAGGTCTGCACGATGGAATATATGCCCGTCTGCGGCATGCGCGGCGGCGAAATCCAGACCTTCCCCAATGCCTGCGAAGCCCGTTCGAACGGCTACAACATCGTCGGACGCGGCGAGTGCCGCTTCGACGGCCGGCCCGATCCGCGACCGGACGAAGGCCGCGTCTGCACACGGGAATATGCGCCGGTCTGCGGCTCGCGCGGCCGTGACCGCCAGACCTTCGCCAATGCCTGCGAGGCGCGCTCGAGCGGCTATGACGTGATCGGCCGCGGCGAATGCCAGTTCCGCCGTCCGGACACGGGCTGGGAGGACAACCGCGAGCGTCCGCGTGACCGCGTGAAGATCGGCTGGCAGGACCAGAGCGAGGATCGCGGCAGCAAGTGGGACCGTACCCGCGAGGAACGCTCGGACCGTGACCGGGACAGGGAGCGTGACCGCAGGGGCAAGGACCGCGAGCGCATCGACAACAGGCGCCAGGATGCGGATATCCAGCTCGGCCTTGATGACAGCGGCACGCGGGCGGACCGCTCCGGCCGCGAAGAGCGCGAGGATCCGCGCTGCGCGGACAAGCGCCGGGCAAAACGCGACCCGGCCTGCGCGGTAAACTGAGACCGCAGTTTCCGGAATGGAAAAGCCCGCCATTCACATGGCGGGCTTTTTCATGCGTTGAGCGCTTCAACGCTGTGGCAGCGGACAGGCTACGCCCCCGCCGAAAATTCGGGATCGGGTGAGGAAACGCCTCTCCCGCCCATTGTCGAGCGAGAACATGCCGCCGCGCCCAGGCACGACGTCGATGATCAGTTGCGTATGCTGCCACACGCTGAACTGGCTCTCGCTGATATAAACGGGCACGCCGCCGATCTCGCCGAGCTTCACGTCCCGATCGCCGACGATGTAGTCGTCCGCCGGGTAGCACATGGGCGAGGAGCCATCGCAGCAGCCGCCCGACTGATGGAACAGGATGTCGGGATGATCCGCCTGGATTTCCCGGATGAAATCCAGTGCCGCCTCGGTCGCCACCACGCGCGGCTCGGTCGGGATATCGGACATAGCGCCTCTCCTTTAAAGCGATTTCCCTCTCCCCGGGCAGGTGGGGAGAGGGAGCGGGCGAGAGCCCATGATGGATGGCCCTGCCCTTCGTTCGCCTTCTCCACGGTGGGCGGGGAGAAAGCGGCGGTCGCTCAGAAGAAGCCGAGCGCCTTGGGAGAGTAGCTGACCAGCATGTTCTTGGTCTGCTGGTAGTGGTCGAGCATCATCTTGTGCGTCTCGCGACCGATGCCCGACTGCTTGTATCCGCCGAAGGCCGCATGCGCCGGATAGGCATGGTAGCAATTGGTCCAGACGCGACCGGCCTGAATGTCACGGCCGAAGTGGTAGCAGCGGTTCGCGTCGCGGCTCCACACGCCGGCACCGAGGCCGTAGAGCGTGTCATTGGCGATGGCGAGCGCTTCCGCATCGTCCTTGAAGGTCGTGACCGAAACGACCGGTCCGAAGATTTCTTCCTGGAAGATGCGCATCTTGTTGTGACCGCGGAAGACCGTCGGCTTGACGTAATAGCCGCCTGCGAGATCGCCGCCGAGATCATTGCGCCCGCCGCCGGTCAGCACTTCAGCACCTTCCTGCCGGCCGATGTCGATATAGGAGAGGATCTTCTCCAGCTGTTCGGAGGACGCCTGCGCGCCGATCATCGTCGCCGTGTCGAGCGGGTTGCCCTGCACGATCTTCTCCACGCGCTTGACCGCCTTTTCCATGAAACGGTCGTAGATCTTCTCATGCACCAGCGCGCGGCTCGGGCAGGTGCAGACCTCGCCCTGGTTCAGCGCGAACATCGCAAACCCCTCAAGCGCCTTGTCGAGATAGTCGTCGTCCTCGTTCATCACGTCGGCGAAGAAGATGTTCGGCGACTTGCCGCCGAGCTCCAGCGTCACCGGAATGAGGTTCTGGCTGGCATATTGCATGATCAGGCGGCCGGTCGTCGTCTCGCCGGTAAAGGCGATCTTGGCGATACGCGGGTTGGAGGCGAGCGGCTTGCCGGCTTCCAGGCCGAAGCCGTTGACGATGTTGAGCACGCCGGCCGGCAGGAGATCACCGATGAGTTCGGCCCAGACGAGGATCGAGGACGGCGTCTGCTCGGCGGGCTTCAGCACCACGCAATTGCCGGCGGCAAGCGCGGGGGCGAGCTTCCAGGCGGCCATCAGGATCGGGAAATTCCACGGGATGATCTGGCCGACGACGCCGAGCGGCTCATGGAAGTGATAGGCGATGGTGTCGTGATCGACCTCACCGATCGTGCCTTCCTGGGCGCGGACGCAGGAGGCGAAGTAGCGGAAGTGATCGATGGCGAGCGGAATGTCGGCCGCCATGGTTTCACGCAGCGGCTTGCCGTTGTCCCAGGTCTCGGCCCGGGCGAGCAGGTCGAGATTGTCCTCCATGCGCTGGGCGATTTTCATAAGGATGTTGGCGCGCTCGGTGCTTGAAGTACGGCCCCACTTGTCCTTGACGGCGTGGGCCGCGTCGAGCGCCAGCTCGATATCGGCAGCGTCGGAGCGGGCGACTTCGCAGAGCTTGCCGCCGGTAATCGGGGTGATGTTGTCGAAGTAGCGGCCGGCGACGGGCTCCTTCCACTCACCACCGATGAAGTTGCCATACTTTGCCTTGTACGGGTTTTCGACGATCTTCTGATGCAGCATGTCATTCCTCCCAAAAGAGACCCGGATGGGCCGTGAGGAGAATGGTGCTGCGCTTCGGCGGATTGCGGTAGAGCCTGCGCGGCGATGGCTGCGGCGACTGTTTCAGATTTGAGACAGGTCGATGGCACCAACTGTGCTGCGCCGCAACATCAGTTGATCGAAAGCTTCTTCATCTTGCGATAGAGCGTTGCGCGGCTGATGCCGAGTAGGTCCGCCGCCTGGCTGACATTGCCGCCCGCCCGCGTCAGCACCCGGCGAAGGGCGGCGCGCTCGGCGTCATCGAGGTCCCGCCCCTCCTCCGCCCGGTTCTCCTGCAACAGGTCGGACGCGGCAATGCCGGTGGCGATGCGCCGGTCATCGAGGCCGAGCACCTGGCGGGCCGCGCGCGTGGCGCCGAGCACAAGATCGTCGCGGTCGACGGCGAGAAGCGCCGGCGCGGCGCGGCCATCGACGGGCACGAGCAGAATGCGGGCCGCCGAAAAAGCCCGCCGGAAGAGCCCGGCCTCGATGCGCGCGGCGGCATCGCGGATCGCCTGCGAGAGGATCGCCATCGTCATCTCGTTGGCATCGTCGCGGCAGGTGGAGATGTCGATGGCCGCGGCAATGCGGCCGGTATGGTCGCGGATCGGCGCGGTCGTGCAGGACAGGCCGGTGTTCTGCGACAGGAAATGCTGGTCGCGCAGGATGAGGACCGGTCGCTCGTCGGCCAGCGCCGTGCCGATGCCATTGGTTCCGACGCTCGCCTCGCTCCAGACCGTGCCGGACCACAGGCCGACGCCGCGAAACTCCCTGTCGTCGCCCGCCGCCCCACGCCGCTCGAGCGCGATGCCGTTTTCATCCGTCAGCAGCAGGCAGCAACCGGCCTTGCCAACGGTCGCAAACAGCCGATCAAGTTCACCCGAGGCCTCCTCGACGAGAACACTGGAGCGCGTGCGGGCATGGCGGAATTCAGCCTCGCTCAACCGCCAAGGCGCGCGGGCTTCCTCCGGAGACAGACCGTGCAGCGTGAGGCAGCGCCGCCAGGAGGCGGCGACAGGCGAACTGGCCGCGGCGGACGCATGGCCCGCCACGGTGTGCACATGATCCGCGTGATCGAAATGCAGGGGCATCCGCTCTCCTCCCGAAAGCTTCCGACCGATCGTCGCACAAGAATATAACGCCGCGCACTATAACCGTGTTTGCCGCGGCAGGTCCAGCGCGACCATGGTCCAAGATCCGGCGCATCCGCGAGCGGCACGCCTCCAGGTCACAAGCCTGTTTCCAAGCCCCACGCCGCCTGTTACGACTGCGCATCCTTTCCTTTATCGATCTCGCCATGCTTCGTGATTTTTCCGCCCAAGCCCTGTTCATGGGTATTCTCACCGCCTTTGTCGGCTTTGCCAGCTCCTTCGCGGTCGTCCTGCACGGCCTGACCGGCGTCGGCGCCACGGAGGCGCAGGCGGCGTCCGGCCTGATGGCGCTCTGCGTCTCGCTCGGCCTGTGCATGATCCTGCTTAGCGCTACAACGAAGCTGCCGATCGCCATTGCCTGGTCCACACCGGGGGCGGCACTGCTCGCCAATTCCGGCAACATCGAAGGCGGCTTCCAGACGGCGGTCGGCGGTTTTCTCGTTTGCGGCGTGCTGATCGTTGTCGCAGGGCTCTGGCGGCCGCTCGGTCGCATGGTCGCCGCCATCCCCGCGTCGCTTGCCAATGCCATGCTCGCAGGCGTGCTGATCGGCCTCTGCTTCGCCCCGGCAAAGGCGATCGCCTTTGATCCGCTGCTCGGACTTCCGATCTTGCTCGCCTGGGCAATCGTCGGTGCATTCAACCGGCTCTATGCCGTGCCGGCGGCGCTTGCTGCTTTCATCGCCGTGCTCGCCTTCGGCATTGAGGTGCCGCCGGAAGCGCTCGCCGGCCTTGCCGACGCGCTAGTGCCGAACCCCGAGCCGGTCATGCCGATCTTCAGCCTCGCCGGTTTCGTCGGCATCGCTCTGCCGCTCTTCATCGTCACCATGGCCTCGCAGAACATTCCGGGCATCGCCGTGCTGAAGGTCAACGGTTACGAGCCGGATCCGGCGCCCCTCTTCGCCACGACCGGCGTTTTCTCACTGCTGTCAGCCCCGTTCGGCAGCCACGCGGTCAATCTTGCCGCCATCACGGCCGCCATGTGCGCCGGCAGCGACGCGCATCCCGATCCGAAGAGACGCTATTGGGCGCCGATCGTCGCGGGCATCTGCTATGTGGTCTTCGGCCCTTTCGCCGGTGCGGTCACCGCCTTCGTCAGCCTCGCCCCGCCCATCCTCATCCAGGCCGTCGCCGGCCTCGCGCTGATCAGCGCCTTCGCCAATTCGGCGCTCAATGCCTTCAAGGAAATCGAAGGACGGGAGGCCGCTGCGGTGACTTTCCTCGTCACCGCCTCGGGCGTCTCCTTCGCCGGCATTTCCGGCGCGTTCTGGGGGCTGATCGCCGGTGGCCTGATGCTGGCGCTGTCGCGTTTCACCGCAAAGCGCAAGGCATAGGGCTTATTGCTGGAAGGGCAGCGGCTGGCCGTTGATCAGCACCTTTCCATCCTCGCCGACCGTCAGGTCCCAGATCTGCGCATCACCGCCGCCCTTGCGGGCAAGGCCCTTCATCATCAGGAGGCCGAAGGAGGCCTGGCCGAACTGCGGAACCTTTCCGGCATTTCGTTGCAGATAGGTGATCGTCTTGTCGAAATCGCGCATGGTGATCGTGATGTCGGCGCTGCGGCGGTCCTGCTGGTCGGGATAGACCGTCATCTTGCCGGAAACCTGCAGGTCATAGATCGGCGAAGCCGCCGAGACATCCTCGAACTCGACGGTCATCGCGCCGTTCGGCAGGACGATGCGGCCGAGCGCCTTGTTCTGCTCTTCCGTCAGCGGCTCAGTCTTGGTGAAGTCGGCATGATCGATGAGGTAGTGCACGGCGCCGGCAAGATCGAGATTGGCCACCGCCACCTTGAAATTCGCCCGCTCCGGCAGTGCCTCGGCAAATTCCGCCGGCAACACGCCGGCCGGCGGCTTCGGATGCTCCACGCCGAAACCGAAGCCGACCCGTGTCGAATGGCCGATGCCGTTCATGTCGATATTGTAGGTCACCGCATCGGCGCCGAAGGTGCCCTTATCGGTGCCGACGGTGACGTTGGACGCCTTGATCGTCTCGGTCAGGTTGTCGAAGACCGGCAGCGAGGCGCGCAGCAGATCCTTCAGGCGCGCGGCATCCTGCGGGTCGAGCTTGTCCTTCTTGATGTTTTCGAGCACGAAGAAGACGAGGTCCTGCAGGACCTTGTAGCGCGCGCCGTCCATGCTGACATCGATGTCGAGCGTATCCGCGCCGATATCGACGCGGCCGGAAGGCCCGCCGGTGATCGTCTCGGCAAAGGCCTTCATCACGCCGGTGCTCGCAATGTCGATCGTGCCGGGCGCCTTCTTTTCCGAGGTGATGCGCATAGCCGATTCGCCGAAGCTCGCCGTCACGCTCTCCTGCTGTGTGGTGCTGGAGAAGGCGATGCGTTTCGTCGACCATTCCCCCGACGTGAGATAGAGTATCTCCGGATCGTAGATCCCGTCCAGCTTCATCGTGTCGATGAGATAGGTGAACGCGCCCTGGCCGGGCAGCGTGCCCTTGATGTCGAGGGTTTCGTTGGCCTCGACGCGGTAGGTGCCTTCCGGCTGCGGCCGCAGATAGGCCGTCGTCGGCTTCAGGCCCTCGATCCGAACCTTGCCTTTCCCCGCCTTGTCGAGGAGAACGGTCGGATCGAAACGCACCTCGTAGAAGGAGGAGGCCGCCTTCACCGTGACGACGCCGGCATCGACGATGTCCTTCGGCAGGTATTGCGTCAGGCGCTGCTGGAGGCTTTCCGCACCGGCAGGCGAAATCTCCTGGGCGGCGGCGGGGCTTGCCGAAACAAGCGCAAAGGCGGCCGAGGCCATCAGGATCCGTCGTCTCATGTCATTCTCCTTCAGCGAAGCTTTCGCCACCGAACATCCAATCGCGGCGGCGGCATGTCAATCCGCTGTCAACCCGGTCCCGGCCCTTGCATTTCCGGGCATTCTTGTTTATGGAGCCCCCGTCCGCGTAGACACCCTTGGAGGCAACGTGGATGAGGCTTTCACGAAATCCTCAAGCCTTTTGCATCGCCGGGCGCTGCCCGATGCGCGAAAGGCTCTCCAGTAACACACGAAAGGTAAAGCCATGAGCCACGAAACTTACGAGCTCAAGGCCGAGACGCGCGAACGGGTTGGTAAGGGGTCCTCCCGTGAACTTCGCCGCAACGGCCTTATTCCTGCAGTAATCTATGGCGACAAGCAGGCCCCCCTGTCGATCGCCCTCTCGACCAAGGAAGTTACCCAGCGTATCCACGCTGGCGGCTTCAAGACGACGGTTGCCACGATCGACGTCAACGGCGAGAAGATCAAGGTTCTGCCGAAGGACTTCCAGCTGGATCCGGTCCGCGACTTCACCATGCACGTCGACTTCCTGCGCGTTTCGGGTAACACCCACGTCGTCGTCGAAGTGCCGGTTCACTTCGTCAACGAAGAGAAGTCCCCGGGCATCAAGGTCGGCGGCGTCCTGAACATCGTTCGCCACGCAGTCGAGCTGCACGCTCTGGCCGGCGACATTCCGGAATTCCTGACGGCTGACCTCTCCGGCCTCAAGGTCGGCGACGGCATCCACATCTCGAACATCAAGCTGCCGAAGGGCACGAGCCCGGTCATCTCCGACCGCGACTTCACGATCGCCACGATCGCTGCCCCGGCAGCCGGCGTGAAGGAAGAAGAAGCCGAAGGCTCCGCAGAATAATCCCATTTCAGGGATCTTTCTCGAAACCCCGCGCCTTACCCGAGGCGCGGGGTTTTTCTTTGCCGGTGCAGAGCCGCGCTACCGTTGCGGGAAGTTTGAATTATCAGCACTTTTGCGAACGACCATTTTAGCAACATTTAAGACTTTGGTGGAAATCTAACCCCTGGGGAAATTGGCAAAAAGCCAAAGAGGGGCACCATGGATCGGCTTTGCAACGCGGCAGGGGAACGACCGGCATGAAAATGCATTCGGTTGAAAGCCGCTTCATCGCCATCGTCATCGGCGCCCTGCTCGTTTTCGTCGCCCCGCTTTTCGTTCTTTTCCTGATCCTGTCGTCCGACCGCGTCGCGCGCGAGCGCCTGCAGAACACCGAAGTGCTGCTTCAGGCCAATGTCCAGGCACTCGGCAAGCCGCTGTGGGATTTCGACAAGGACAGCATCGACCAGATCGTCGCGGCGCTCCAAGCCGATGCCGACATCAGCTATGTGCATGTCCGCGATACGTCTGATGTCATAGACATTCGCATGCCCGCCGTCTCGCCCAACCCGAATGACGCGCGCTCCATCGTCAAGACCGATATCCTCTACAAGGCGACCGACGGCATCAAGAAGGTCGGCACGGCGGAAATCTGGATCCGCAAGGAAGGCCTCTTCTCGCGCTTCTCCAAGGATGAGCTGAGCATCTTCGCCATCTTCTTCTTCGCCGTCGCGACAGTCTTCACCGCCGCCATCATCGGCAACCGCATCACCGTCATCCGCCCGCTGATGCGGCTCACCGCGGCAATCGAGGCGACGCGCCGGCTCGGCTCACGCCACCATGTCGACTGGACCTCGAACGACGAGATGGGCGCGCTTGCCCATAACTTCAATGAGATGCAGAGCAAGCTGGAGCGCGAGGAAAACGAGCTGAAACTCGCCCATGCCCGCGCCACCGACATCTACAACCTCACCCCCGCCATGCTGTTTTCCATCGATGCGGAAAGCCGCATCACCGCCGTCAGCGACTACTGGCTGACGGCGACGGGCTATCGTCGCGGGCAGGTGATCGGCCAAAACTTCACCGATTTCGTCGAAGAGGGGACGCGCGCCACCTATCGCAAGCGCCACGAGACGTCCGATGCCGGCATCTGCGAGGTCACCGTGCGCTTCCGTTGTGCGGACGACAGCGTCATCGACGTGCTGATCCTTGAAACGGGCGCTGCCGCCACCAATGGCCGGCAGGCGCTGTCGCTCTCGGTCATGACCGATGTCACCGACCTCAAGGAGGCGGAGACCCGCAACCACCGCCAGGCGATCACCGACCACCTGACGGGCCTGCTCAATCGCCAGGGCTTCGAGACCGTGCTGGACGAACTGATCGGCGAAGTCGATACGCTCGGCCAGCAGATCGCCTGCCTCTTCGTCGATCTCGACCGCTTCAAATGGATCAACGACAATCTCGGCCATGCCAGCGGCGACGACGTGCTGTGCCAGGTTGCGATGCGCCTGCGCCGGCAGCTGCGGGCCAATGACGTGATCGCCCGCCTCGGCGGCGACGAGTTTGCCATCCTTCTGTCTGCCCCCAATGCCCGCCAGCTCGCCATGGATGTCAGCGACCGGCTGGTCGCAAGCCTGCGCACGCCGCTGGTGGTCAATGGCGCGGAACTCAATGTCAGCGCCAGCATCGGCATCGCTGTTTATCCCGACCACGCCACCACTGCCGCCTGCCTGCTGCAGAAATCCGACATGGCCATGTATGCGCGCAAGCGCAGCGGCAAGAACGGTGTCCAGCTCTTCGACAACAACATGGTCGATATCGCCCGCAAGCGGCTCGAAATCGAGCAGTTCATCGATCAGGGCCTGCGCGACGACTGGTTCACCGCCCATCTCCAGCCGATCGTCAGCCTCGCGGATGGTCGCGTTGCCGGTTTCGAGGCGTTGATGCGCCTGCATCATCCCGAGCGCGGTATCCTACCGCCCGCCGAAATCATCGGCATTGCCGAAGAGAATGGCTCCATCGGTCGTATCGGTGACTGCATCCTGTCGAAATCCATCGCCAGCCTTGCCGTCATTTCCAAGCTCGACGGTCTTGGCGACACCTATCTCGCGGTCAATTTCTCGCCGCTGCAGTTCGAGCCGGCGCTTCCTGCCCGCATCGCATCGCTCCTCCTCGAAAGCGGCGTCACGCCCTCGCGCATCGTCGTCGAAATTACCGAAGCCGTGCTGATGCTGGACAATCCCGTCGTGCGCGAGGTGCTCGACGCGCTCT
>CBFGOD010000134.1:0-10162 GCA_965650295.1 uncultured Shinella sp.
TGATCTCCACGGCGGAAGCGCCGTTCGGCGGCGTGAAACTCTCCGGCCTCGGCCGCGAGGGCTCGCGCTACGGTATCGAGGAGTTCACCGAGATCAAATATGTCTGCTTGGGCGGTATTGCCTGAGCAGCATGCAATCTGATGACCCGGCCGGCAAGATGCCGGCCGGTTTTGTTTCGAGAGGAAAAGTCGTGGCAGCACCCAAAAACGCCTTCAAGGCAGCCCTTCGCGAGGGCCGGTTTCAGCTCGGTCTCTGGGCAGCGCTCGGCAGCGCCTATGCGGCGGAAATCCTCTCGACCAGTGGCTATGACTGGCTGCTGATCGACGGCGAGCACGGCCCGAACGACATGCCGCTGATCAGCGCGCAGATCGGGGCACTGCGCAACACGCCCACCCATGCCATGGTGCGCCCGCCGATGGGTGAGGCCTGGATCTTGAAACAGTTGCTCGACCAGGGCGCCCAGACCTTCCTGATCCCGATGGTCGAATCGGCTGCTGAGGCCGAGGCTCTGGTGCGCGCCCTGCGCTATCCGCCGCATGGCATTCGCGGTGTCGGTGCCGGCCTTGGCCGGGCCAGCGATTTCAACCGCACGCCTGACTATATCACGACCGCCAATGACCAGATTTGCCTGATCGTGCAGGTCGAAAACCGTGCCGGTCTAGCGGCGATCGACGAGATCGCGGCGGTCGAGGGCGTCGACGGCATCTTCATCGGCCCGTCGGATCTGGCGGCCGATATGGGCCATCTCGGCAATCCCGGCGCACCGGAGGTGCTGGAAGCGATCAAGCATCTTTTTGCGCGCACCAAGGCGCACGGCAAGGCGCGCGGTATCATGACAGTCTCGCTGCCGCAGGCCGAAGTCTATCGCGATCTCGGCGCGGATTTTCTGGCGATCGGCACCGACATCAATTGCCTCGTCTCGGCCGTCGAAAACCTGCGCCGCAGCTTCCTCGGCGAAAAGGAAGTGGAAAAGCGCGGCGGCGGTTACTGACCGCCGGCAATCGCCAGGAGTTCGGGCTTGGGCACATCGGGTGTCCAGGCATGAAAATCCACGATGCGGCGGACGAGTTTTTCCGCATGGTGGTTGGCGATGTCGCGCAGGCGGTGATCGAGGAAGGGGTTGTCGAAGCGCTCCAGCGTCGCAGCGACATAGTCTTCTGCCTCGTTCCCAAGCCCCTTGGCGGCAAAGCCCGGCACGACCTCCTGCCTATAGAGAACGAGCAGCCGCTCGCGAATGCTGATATCCGCCAGGATCGCCTTCACGGTCTCGTCCGCGGCCCTGATATCCCTTAGCCAGATATCCGCGAGCACCGTATGGCCGAGATTGAGGATGTGCAGTTTCAGCTTCTCATAGGGCGTGAGATCATCGACGACGAGAATGTTTGGATGCGTGCACGGCACCGTCAGGCGTGGCTGCTTCTCGATTGCCCAAAGCGCATAGGGTTCCGCCACCGCGCCGGCCGGCTCGATCGGCTCGGAGACGATGCGATCGACCAGTGTATTGGCCCAGATCACATCCTGCGATAGCCAATTCCGAAAATCAGACTCCGGGTAACGATCGGCTTGTAAATCGAGGATCAGGCGCTTGAGCACGTCGCCATTGCGCGCCACGAGTTCGCAGGGCAGCACCGTCAGGCCAGGCCGGCCGGCGATGAAGCGATCGTGAAGAAGCGCCAATAGCTTGCCGGGAAACGAGGCGGGCACGGCACCGCTACGATCATCGGGGCCGACCTGGTAGCCGGTATCGCCGGTATTGGAGATGACAACCTCGGCCTCATCGCGAAAAACCGCTTTTACCGCATGCCAGTCCGTCATCGTCGAAAGGGTGCGGGCAATGCTGGTGACGCGCTGACGGCTGTCGATATCCCGGCCATCCCGCCTGCCGCGCACGATGACGGGATAACCTTCAGGTGCGGCAAGGGCCGCGAGCCGTCCTGCGCGTTCCGGTGATCCCGTCGTCTGGACGACGGTGATGCGGCCCAGCGCCGCGCCGCGTTCCAGTGCTTCGCTGACGAAAAGATCCGCATGGGCCTGCAGGAAGCGGCTCGTTCCGAATTGCAGGATGGGCGTTGCCATGGATTTCCCGTCAGTTGATCGATTGCAGGAGTGTTTCGCGCGCCGATTTCAGGTGCTGGCGGCAGGCGTGCTCGATCCGGGCCGGATCGCGTGAGCGCAGCGCGGATATATAGGCGAGATGCTCTTCCAGTGCGCGGGCATTGCGCTCGCGCGCATTCGTCTTGTTCCACTGGTAGTGATAGTGGAAGACGATGGCGATCACGTCGTAGAAATCGACGACGAAACGGTTCTTCGAGGCGCGGTGCACGAGGAGATGGAAGCGCTCGTCGAGCTCGGAAAAGTCGAGATAGCGGTTCTCGATATCGGCGAGGATGGCGTGATGCACCGCCTCGATGGCATCGAGTTCCTGCCAGGCCGGATGTTCCCCTGGCAGATGCGCGAAGGCGGCGGCGGAGCGCAACTCGAACATTTCGCGCACCTCCGTCAGTTCCAGCGCGAAATCGCGGGTAAAACCCTTCAGCACCCAATGGCTGTTCGGCCGTTTCTCGATCAGGCCGAAGCGGCTGAAGCGGATCAGGAATTCGCGCACGCTCGTCGTGCCGATGCCGATCTCGCGCGCCAGTTCCAGCTCGTTGATCTGCATGCCGGGCTCGGCCCCGCCGGCCAGAATCCGGCGCATGAAGCTGCGCTCGATGATTTCAGAGAGCGAATCCGTTTCCTCGGTCGGGAAATAATCGGCCGCCACAGGTTTGCGCAGCACGATCTTCCGGCGCTTCTCCCAGGTAAGCAGCCCCACCTCTTCAAGCCGGCTCAGGATCGCGCGCACGGTGGTGCGGCTGACGCCGAGTGCAGCACCAAGCTCCGGCTCGGACGGCAGGCTTGCCGTCTGCTCCAAGAGCTTGAGGCAGCGATTGAAGGCGTCCTTGAAGACGGTGTTCTGTTTGGCCATGGGTGTCGCCGGTTGTTGGGTTCGCGTCCCTTAGTCATTGCGCGGGCAAATGGCCAGACGCGCGGCTTATGCCGCCCGCCGCATCCTCCCGGCTCCTCCTGTCGTCATATTACCCATTGACGGCAATCTGTCTATTGTCGATAAAAGACAAAAGCGCTGGCGCGAAGACGCCAGCCGGGAGGAAACATGAAGACGCGGACCATCGGGAGGACAGGCCTTGCCGTGACCGAATACAGTTTCGGCACCGCAGCGCTTGGCGGTCTCTACCGCGCCTGCCCGCGTGACGTCGCGATGGCCACGCTGCAGGCCGCCTGGGACGAGGGCCTGCGCTATTTCGATACCGCTCCCTGGTATGGTTTCGGCCTTGCCGAGCGCGTCACCGGCGATTTCCTGCGCGACAAGCCGAAGAGCGACTATGTGCTCTCCAGCAAGGTCGGCCGCATCATGTTCCCGGTGCCGGATGATAAGGTGCCGAGCTATGGCTATGTCGATCCGCTGCCCTTCGATGTGCGCTACGATTACAGCTATGACGGCATCATGCGCTCGGTCGAACTCAGCCATGCCCGGCTCGGCCTCAACCACATCGACATGCTCTATGTGCACGATATCGGCGTCTATACGCACGGTGCCGAGCGCAACGCCTATCATCTGCGCCAGTTCTTCGATACCGGCTTGAAAGCCTTGCAGGAGCTGAAATCCTCGGGCGCCATCAAGGCCTTCGGTCTTGGGGTCAACGAGATACCCGTCTGCCTCGACGTATTGCGCGAGGCCGATCTCGACTGCATCCTGCTTGCCGGCCGCTACACGCTTCTCGACCGCTCGGCCGTGGCAAAGCTGCTGCCGCTTTGTGAGGCGAAAGGCACGTCGCTGGTGGTTGGCGGCGTGTTCAATTCCGGTATTCTTGCAACCGGCCCGGTCGAGGGCGCGCATTTCGATTACATGCCGGCGACGGCCGATATCGCGAAAAAGGTTGGTGCGATGATGGACATTGCAAAAAGCCGGGGCGTGCCGCTTGCTGCACCGGCGCTGCAGTTTCCGCTGGAGCATGCCGCTGTCGCTTCCGTGCTGATCGGCACCGCCAAGCCGGAGAGCCTGCATCGCAATATGGCGCTTGCGTGCCTGGATTTGAGCAAAGATATTTACCCGGCTTTCGAGCCGCATACGCTGGTGGCGCCCGAACTGGGGCAAGATGCCATCCGGCAATAGATTTCGATCGGAAAGGATCGCAGGACCATGTTGAAAGGCATTCATCCGCTGCTCGGGCCGGAGCTTCTGCACGCGATCAGGACGATGGGCCATGGCGACGATATCGTCATTGCCGATGCCAATTTCCCGTCGAGCTTTTTAGGCCCGAAGGTCATCCGTGCAGATGGTGTCGATGCCGTGGCGATCACCGAGGCGATCCTCACCCATATGCCGCTCGATACCTTCGTGCCGGAGGCGGCGTGGCGCATGGAAGTCGTCGGCGACCCCACCGCGGTGCCGGAGGTCTGCGCAACATTCCAGCAGCTGGTGAACCGGCTGGCGGGGGATTTCACCGTCCATTCGGTCGAGCGTTTCGCCTTCTACGAGATGGCGAAGAAGGCGGCCTATATTGTCGCCACCACGGAATTCCGCCTCTATGGCAATATCATTCTGAAGAAGGGTGTTCTGCACCCGCATGAGGTCTACCGGGTTTCGTGAACCCGGCGGCCACCGTTTGGGAGGACGGGGGACGATGGACTGGATCATCTGGAATTGCCGTTCTTTACCTGAACTTGCCCCGCTTGCCAGGAAACCGGCTCGGGTGTAGCTTGCCGTAATAAATGTTTTTTATCGATAAAAGGTCGAGTTGTTCGCTTCCTGCAACACGATCCCTCAAGGAGGACAGGAAGCATCTGAGAGGAGAAACCTGATGAGCATTGTAAGATCGCTTTTGTCCCGTCGCGCCTTCACGGCATTGGCGGGTGCCGCAGTCCTCGCCACCATGACACCGGCCGCGTCCTTCGCGCAGGATGTCACCATTCCGATCATCGTCAAGGACACCACGTCCTTCTACTGGCAGATCGTGCTCGCCGGCGCCCGCCAGGCCGGCAAGGATCTCGGTGTCAACGTGCCGGAACTCGGCGCGCAGTCGGAATCCGACATCAACGGCCAGATCAGCATTCTGGAAAACGCCGTGGCCGGCGGCCCTGCCGCCGTCGTCATCTCGCCGACGGAATTCAAGGCGCTCGGCAAGCCGGTCGATGAAGCCGCGAAGTCCGTTCCGATCATCGGCATCGATTCCTCGGCGGATTCCAAGGCCTTCACCTCGTTCCTGACCACCGACAACGTGCAGGGCGGCCGCATCGGCGCCGATGGCCTCGCTGCCGCTATCAAGGCCGCGACGGGCAAGGAAGAGGGCGAGATCGCCATCATCACCAGCCTGCCGGGCGTCGGTTCGCTCGACCAGCGGCGCGAAGGCTTCCTGGATCAGGTCAAGACCAAGTATCCGGGCCTGAAGGTCGTGGCCGACAAATATGCCGACGGCCAGGCCACCACCGGCCTCAACATGATGACCGACCTCATCACCGCCAACCCCAACCTCGTCGGCGTCTTCGCCTCCAACCTCATCATGGCGCAGGGCGTCGGCCAGGCGATTGCGGAAAACAAGCTCGGCGACAAGATCAAGGTCATCGGCTTCGACTCGGATGAGAAGACCGTCGGCTTCCTCAAGGAAGGCGTGCTGGCCGGCCTCGTCGTGCAGGACCCCTATCGCATGGGCTATGACGGCGTGAAGACGGCGCTTGCCGTCTCCAAGGGCGAGAAGGTCGAGGCCTTCGTCGATACCGGCGCCAATCTCGTGACCAAGGACAACATGGCCGATCCGAAGATCGACGCCCTGTTGAACCCGAAGGTCAACTGACGGGAAAACCATGATGGTTTGACCCCGTCCCGCCCGGGCGGCATCATCCGGGCGGGACGCTTTCCGCAGTCAGGGAGGAGAACGCGATGAGCAGCCTCGAAGAGCTCAGCCATCGGCATGACGATCAGGCCAAGCTCGCCGAATCCGATACCGTGCCGCGCGGCGCGCCCATCCTCGAACTGCGGGGCCTACAGAAGAAATACGGCCTTGTCGAAGCGCTGAAACCGGCGACGGTGACGTTCCTGGCAGGCGAAATCCACGCCATCGTCGGCGAAAACGGTGCTGGAAAATCCACGCTCATCAAGCTTCTGACCGGCGTTATCAGGCGCACGGCCGGCGAGGTCTTCTGGTGCGGCAAGCCCGTCCAGCTCGCCACCCCCAACGAGGCGATTTCGCGCGGCATCAACGCCGTGCATCAGGAGGTCGTGCTCTGCGCGCATCTCTCCGTGGCCGCCAACATGTTCCTCGGCGACGAGATGAACCGCTATGGCCTGATGCGCAAGGGTGCGATGGAAAAGGCAGCCCAGGCCGTGCTGGACGATCTCGGCTTCCAGCTTCCGGCGGCAGCCCCGCTCGGCAGCCTCACCATCGGCCAGCAGCAACTGGTCGCGACGGCCAAAGCCGCCATGCGCGGCATCCGTTTCCTCATCTTCGACGAGCCGACCGCCTATCTGACGCGCCAGGAATCGGCCCAGCTCTTCCGGCTCATTCGCCGGCTACGCGATCAGGGCGTTACCATCGTCTATATCAGCCATCGCATGGAAGAAGTCTTCGAGCTGGCCGACCGCGTGTCGGTTCTGCGCGACGGCACCCATGTCGGTACGCGGCTGATCGGCGAAACCAATGAAGCCGAGTTGATCGCGCTGATGATCAACCGCACGATCGAGCAGATCTATCACAAGGAGAAGGTCGCCATCGGCAAGCCGATCGTCGAGACGAAAGGCCTGTCCGGCCCCGGTTTCGAGGATGTCTCGCTGACGGTAAGGTCCGGTGAGATCGTCGGCCTCTATGGCCTCATCGGCGCGGGGCGCAGCGAATTCGCACTCGGCCTTTATGGCCGCCAGCCGGTGAAATCGGGCGAAATCCTCTGGGAAGGCCGGACGGTCGAGATTTCCAACGAACGCAAGGCGATGGATCTCGGCATTGCGCTGGCGCCGGAAAGCCGGCGCGACCAGGGGCTTTGCCTCAATCTGTCGATCGGGCTCAACATCAACCTGCCGGTCTTCAAGCGGCTGAGCTCGGGCCTCGTCATCCGCAAGGGCGATGAGGCTGACAATGCCGAACGGCAGATCCGCGATCTCCGCATCAAGACGCCGTCGCGCAGCGTGCTGGCGTCCGCCATGTCCGGCGGCAACCAGCAGAAGATCGTCATCGGCAAGTGGCTGAGCCATGGCGCAAAGCTTTTCATCTTCGACGAGCCGACGGTCGGCGTCGATGTCGGCACCAAGGCGGAAATTTATCGGCTGTTCGGCGAACTGCTGAAACGGGGCGCCGGCATCATTCTCATCTCGTCCTACCTGCCGGAGGTCTATGAGCTTTCCGACCGGCTGCACGTTTTCCGCGGCGGCCGGCTGGTTGCGAGCCACGACCATCGGGCGGCCACCCATGAAGACGTCTTGACCCAGGCGATTGGTATCTGAGCAATTCCAGCAAAAGTGTGCAGCGGTTTTGCGTCAAAACAAACTGAGCGCTACGCGAAAAAGGGAGAAGAAACATGAGCGTGGACACGACGACGGAAAGCGCACCGGCACCGAAGCGAGGCAGGAACATTCTGCTTGGCCTCACCCTGTTCGGGCTTCTCGCAGCTTTGTGGCTGGCGCTCGGCCTGTCCACCCATGCCTTCTGGACGCCGGGTAACATTTCCAACCTGCTGCGCCAGGGCGCGATGACGGCGATCCTTGCGGTCGGCCAGACCTTCGTCATCATCACGGCCGGCATCGATCTGTCGGTCGGGGCGATCGTCGGCTTCACCAGCGTCATCGTCGCCTGGCTGCTGCAGGCCGGCGTGCCGCTCTGGGCGGCGATCATCCTGACGCTGCTGATGGGCGTGGCGATCGGTGCCTTCCACGGTTTCGGCATCGTGCGCATGGGCCTGCCGCCCTTCATCATCACGCTCGCGACGCTCACCTCGCTGCGCGGCATCGGCCTGCTCATCACCAATGGCTCGACGATCTCGATCAACCACGAGGGGTTCACCAATTTCTCCCGCATGGATTTCCTGGGCGTGCCGAGCCTGTTCTGGATGGTGATCCTGGTGGCGATCCCGGCCTTCGTCTTCCTGCATCTCTCGCGCTTCGGGCGTTATCTCTTCGCGGTGGGTTCGAACAGCGAGGCGGCGCGGCTGTCGGGCGTCAATGTCAACCGCACGATCTATCTCGCCTATATCCTGTCGGCCACCTGCGCGGCCTTCGTCGGTCTGCTGCTTGCGTCCCGCATCGGCATCGGCAATGCCACGCAGGCGGAGGGCTGGGAGTTGCAGGCGATCGCCTCCTCGGTGATCGGCGGCACCAGCCTGTTCGGTGCGGTGGGTTCGGTGCATGGCCCGCTGCTCGGCGCCTTTATCCTCGCCACCATCAACAACGGCGCGAACCTGCTCAACGTCAACTCGTTCTGGCAGCGCATCATCACGGGCCTGCTGATCATCGTCATCGTTTATTTCGACCAGTTGCGTCGCCGCGGAAGCCGTTGAGATGAAAGCCATCCTCTGCACAGAACCCGGCCGCCTCGAGGCGGTCGAACGGGAACGACCGGCGGCGCCGGAAGGCTGGGCACGCGTCGCCGTCAGCCATGTCGGCATCTGCGGCACCGACTATCATATCTTCGAAGGCAAACACCCGTTCCTCGAATATCCCCGCGTCATGGGCCACGAGGTCTCCGCGACCGTTATCGAGCCCGGCGCAAGCGCCCTTGCCGCCGGCATGCCCGTCGTCGTGAACCCCTACATCTCCTGCGGCACCTGCGTCGCCTGCCGGAAGGGCAAGCCGAACTGCTGCACTGCGATCCGCGTGCTCGGCGTGCACACCGACGGCGCCTTCTGCGAGGAGATCACCGTTCCGCCGGAAAATCTTTACCCGGCTGAAGGCCTCTCGCTGGAGGCCGCCGCGACCGTCGAATTCCTGGCGATCGGCGCCCATGCCGTGCGCCGTTCGCTGGCGCCGACCGGGTCCCGTGCGCTCATTATCGGTGCCGGCCCGATCGGCTTGGGCACCGCGCTCTTCTCGCGCATCGCAGGCCATGACGTCACGTTGATGGATACATCGACAGAACGGCTTGCCATGGCCGCCGAACGTTTCGGTTTCGCGTCCGGCATTGCTGCCGGCGAGGCCGCCGCTGATGGGGTCAGCCGGGCAACCGATGGCGACGGCTTCGACGTCGTCTTCGATGCCACCGGCTATGGCAAATCCATGGAAGCCGCTTTCGGCTATGTCGCCCATGGCGGGGCGCTGGTGCTGGTCAGCGTCGTGAAGGACGAAATCCGCTTCTCCGATCCGGAATTCCACAAGCGCGAGATGATGCTGATCGGCAGCCGCAATGCGACCCGGCTCGATTTCGAGCATGTCGTGGCAAGCATCCGCGCCGGCCATGTGCCGGTCGAGGCGCTCGTGACCCATCGCACGACGCTCGACGACGTGCCTGTCGATCTCGCCCGCTGGGCCACCGAGAAGTCCGGCCTGATCAAGGCCATCGTTCGCGTTGCGGGATAAATCGCCGCGGCGAATGATGATGGCTGGACCGGCTGAGTTCCGTTCATCCCCGCGAAAGGTTCGTGGGCGTAGGATGCGGGTGTGGCATGTTGCCACGCAGCGAAAACCTGTTAGTGTTTTCGCACTTGCGGAAACCGGGTGAGACGGTGTGGCGGGCATGAGCCCAGCATCGGGAAAATGGGATAACGCGTTCGATGTATTATCAGCTCTATGAACTCAACCATGCGATGATGGCGCCCTGGCGCGCTGCGGCGGACCAGATGCGGATCGCCTTCCGCAACCCGCTCAACCCGTTCTCGCATACCTATTTCGGCCGCACCGTGGCCGCGGGCTTCGAGGTTCTCGAGCGCACCACCCGGCGCTACGGCAAACCGGCCTTCGATCTCCCCACCACGCCGATTGACGGCCAGGACGTCTCCGTTCACGAAAAGATCGTCTGGCAGCGGCCCTTCTGCAATCTCATCCATTTCGAGCGCTGTCTGCCCGCCGGCCATCGCAAGGATCCGAAGGTCCTGATCGTCGCGCCGATGTCCGGCCACTATGCGACGCTCTTGCGTGGCACCGTCGAGGCGCTGTTGCCGCATGCGGAAGTCCACATTACCGACTGGA
>CBFGOD010000135.1:0-10022 GCA_965650295.1 uncultured Shinella sp.
GACACCTCGACCTTCTGCACGCCGGGCGTCAATATCGGCCTGTTCTGCTCCACCCCGATGGTCGCCGTCGTCAGGGCGGCCCATCCCAAGCAGGCGATGGAAATGCTGTTGACCGGCGAGACCATCGACGCCTCCACCGCCAAGGATTTCGGCCTCATCAACCGCATCGTGCCGCAGCAATATCTGCGCCAGGTCGTCGACAAATACGCCGCCGTCATCGCCGCCAAATCCCCGCAGGCTCTGCGCATCGGCAAGGCCGCCATCCGCGCGCAAGCGGGCCTGCCGGTGGCGGAGGCCTATGAGGTTGCGGTCGCGACGATGGTGGAGAACATGATGGCGGATGATGCGAAGGAAGGCATCGGCGCGTTTTTGAACAAGCGTATGCCGGAGTGGAAATGATGGCCAGAATTGAACGTTTTCAGAGAGATCATATGGATCGGCTTCAGCTGCACGACGAAGTTGAAGCGAAATTGTTCGTCCAAGACTATGATGGGCGGAAGTTGATGCAGATATCAACGTACGGTCGGCCTGGCCGCCAAGAGGTCGGTAAACTCAGCCAAACCATCCAGTTGGATGAGGAGGCAGCTCGCCAACTGTTTGATATTATGAAGACAGAGTTCGGGTTCAAATAACCTACGCCAGCTTTAGCACCAGCACGCCGCAGGCAATCACCGCCCCCGCCACATAGCGCCAGATACTCGCGGTCTCCTTGAGGATGAACACAGAGATCAGGAGCGCAAAGAGGATGGCGGTTTCGCGCAGTGCCGCGACGGTGGCGACCGGGGCCTTGGTCATGGCCCAGAGCGCGAGGCCGTAGGAGGCGATGGAGCCGGCGCCGCCGAAGAGGCCACGCGCCCAGTTGCGGCGAACGTGGGTCCAGACGGTTGTGGTGCCGCGGCGGTAGATCGCCCATGAGAACAGCAGCACCGGCGGCAGCAGCGCCATCCAGAGCGTGTAGGAGATCGCGTTGCCGGAGGCGCGGGCACCCGCACCGTCCACGAAGGTATAGGTGGCGATGACGATGGCGTTGGCCAATGCCAGCAGGATGGCATGGCGGCCGCCATGGCGCGATTCGAAGGCGAGCGTCAGAACGCCGGCCGAAATAACGAGCACTCCGATCATCGCCGTCATGGTCAGATGCTCGCCGAGCACCACGCCGCTCGTCATGGCGACGAGAAGGGGGGCGGTGCCGCGCATCAGCGGATAGACGAGGCCGATATCGCCGGCCCGATAGGCGCCGGCCACCAGCTGGAAATAGGCGAATTGCAGGAAGGCCGAGACGAAGATGAACGGCCAGGCCTCCGGCTTCGGCAGGGGCACGAACGGCAGAAAGAACAGGCCGACGGCACCCGCACCGAGCGCGACCATCGCCGCATCGAGCGACTTGTCCGTCCCGGCCTTGACGATGGCATTCCACGTCGCATGCAGAGCCGCGCCGAACAGCACGAGAAAGAGAACGTCTAACGGCAATCTGGGACCTCGGGGGGCAGGCGGGCGGGAAGGGGAATGATGTCTTCATCTGCCCAAAACCGGCGATTTGCAATCGCCATTTTTTGCGAAAGCCGCCCCGGCAGCCGTCAAAAATGGCCGAAATGGTCCGATTTGGCACAATTGACGCTCTGTAGCGGGCGAAAACGCGGTCGTCTTGTTTAAGGTTCTGCGCTAGACTGCGTGTCGGAAGATGAGTGAGAGACGGTCGCTAACGCCGAAGGAGGCCGCGATGAACCACGATCGCTATCCCGACAGCTACATCCGCAATATCCTTTCCTCCGTGCACACGATCGCTGTGCTTGGCGCTTCGCCGAATGACGGCAGGCCGAGCCATGGCGTGATGGGTTTCCTGCTCGGCAAAGGCTATCGCGTGATCCCGGTCAATCCCGGTCATGCCGGCAAGACCATTCTCGGGCAGACGGTTTACGCGCATCTCGCCGATATTCCTCACGCCATCGACATGGTCGATGTTTTCCGCGCGGCGAACCAGTTCGATGCCGTCGTCGACGAGGTTTTGGCGATGAAGCCGATGCCCAGGGTGATCTGGGGCCAGTTCTCCGTGCGTGACGATGCAGCGGCAGCGCGGGCGGAGGCGGCGGGCATTCAGGTCGTGATGGATCGTTGCCCGGTGACGGAATACCCTGTCCTGATGCTCAAAGCATCCTGACGACCGTCAAATATTGACTTCACGCTACGTTACCCCAATTCTCCCCGGAGAAACGGGACAGCGCCATGAATCACGATTCCTATCCGGACTATTATATCGCCGACATCCTGCGCTCGACGAAGGTCATCGCGCTTGTCGGCGCGTCACCCAACCCGGAGCGCCCGAGCCATCGGGTCATGGCCTTTCTGCTGCGCAAGGGCTACCGCGTCATCCCCGTCAATCCCGGCCAGGCCGGCAAGGAAATCCTTGGTCAGCCTGTCGTCGCGCGCCTTGCCGATATCGTCGAGCCGATCGATCTGGTCGACGTCTTCCGCGCGGCGGATGCGCTGCCGGATCTCGTCGACGAGGTTCTGGCGCTTTCTCCGCCGCCGAAGGCGATCTGGGGCCAGCTTTCCGTGCGCCACGACGCGGCCGCGGCAAAGGCGGAGGCGGCTGGCATCAAGGTGGTGATGGATCGCTGCCCGGCCATCGAATATCCGCGCCTCGTCGCCTGAGGATTTCAGGTTTCGCAAAGCGCTTTGTCGCACCGGCGCTTTTCCGGAAAATCTTTCTTTGACCGGCTCTTAGCTCTCTGAAATAGTGCCCCGACTTTATCAAGGGAGGGCATTTTCATGACGAAGAACAAGCCAGGATTTTCCACACTCGCCGTTCACGCCGGCGCCCAGCCGGACCCCACGACCGGCGCGCGCGCGACGCCGATCTACCAGACGACCAGCTTCGTCTTCAACGACACCGATCACGCCGCCTCGCTCTTCGGCCTGCAGGCCTTCGGCAATATCTACACCCGCATCATGAACCCGACGCAGGCTGTGCTCGAAGAGCGCGTCGCTGCCCTTGAAGGCGGTACGGCCGCGCTCGCCGTCGCCTCGGGCCACGCCGCCCAGCTCCTCGTCTTCCACACGATCATGCGTCCGGGCGACAATTTCATCGCGGCGCGCCAGCTCTACGGCGGCTCGGTCAATCAGTTCGGCAATGCTTTCAAGAGCTTCGACTGGCATGTGCGCTGGGCGGATGCCGCCGATCTCGCCAGCTTCGAAAGCCAGATCGACGACAAGACCAAGGCGATCTTCATCGAAAGCCTTGCCAATCCTGGCGGCACCTTCGTCGATATCGCCGGCATTGCGGAAGTGGCGCATCGCCACGGCCTGCCGCTCATCGTCGACAACACCATGGCCACGCCCTATCTCGTGCGCCCGCTCGAGCATGGCGCCGATATCGTCGTGCATTCGCTGACCAAGTTCATGGGCGGCCACGGCAATTCCATGGGCGGCGTCATCGTCGACGGCGGCACCTTCGACTGGACGGCATCGGGCAAGTACCCGGCCCTTTCCGAGCCGCGCCCGGAATATGCCGGCATGGTGCTGCATGCGACCTTCGGCAACTTCGCCTTCGCGATCGCCTGCCGCGTGCTCGGCCTGCGCGACTTCGGCCCCGCCATCTCGCCGTTCAACGCCTTCCAGATTCTCAACGGCATCGAGACGCTGCCGCTCCGGATGCAGCGCCACTCCGACAACGCGCTTGCCGTGGCGAAGTGGCTGAAGACCAACGACAAGATCGCTTGGGTCAACTATTCCGGCCTCGAGGACCATGCCAACCACGCGCTGCAGCAGCGCTATTCACCGAAGGGCGCGGGCGCCGTCTTCACCTTCGGCCTGAAGGGCGGCTACGAGGCCGGCAAGCGCTTCGTCGAAGGGCTGGAAATGCTGTCGCACCTCGCCAATATCGGCGACACGCGCTCGCTGGTCATCCACCCGGCCTCCACCACGCACCGCCAGCTCTCGGAAGAGCAGCAGGTCGCCGCCGGTGCCGGTCCCGATGTCGTGCGTCTGTCGATCGGCATCGAGGATGCCGCCGATATCATCGCCGATATCGAACAGGCGCTGGCCAAGGCCTGATCCGACAAACCCATACGGGCGGCTCACGGGCCGCCCGTTTCATGTCAGCGAGCGGAAAAGAGCATGAGCACGGTAAAACCCTTCGACACGACAGGCGTCACCCCCGAAGAGGGCCGTCCGGCCGCCGACCGGCTGATCGCGGGCGACCCGGTCTTCACCACCTGGAACATCGAGGAAGCCGAGGGCGGCATCTATGCCGGCATCTGGCAATCGACGCCGGGCAAGTGGCGCATCCAGTACGACGAGTGGGAATATTTCCACATCCTCGAGGGCCACTCGATCGTCGTTTCGGAAAACGGCGAAACCACCCACCTGAAAGCCGGCGACCGCCTGATCCTGAGACCCGGCTTCAAGGGAACCTGGGAAGTCGTTGAAACGACTCGCAAGGACTACGTCATCCGCGTCTAGGGGACGTCTTGCTCTCACGTGCTAGGGCGTTGCCTGTAGCGGGAAGAAATTGGCCAAGAACGTTGCGATGCTCAATGTCCCGGCGAGCGATAAGCATATGACGCCGTAGGTGTCGAAAGGCCGCGTCAGCCGCAGTCTGCTGCGGCCTGACTTGGCCTGATAGAGCAGGAAGGCCGTCAATAAGACGAGGACGATTGTCACGCCGATATGTGGCCGGTGGGTAAAGAGACCCATGTGGCTAAGGAGCGTGAGGGGCATCGGAACACCGATGGCGAAGCCTGTCAGCATGCGGCCGATGCCTGATGGCTCCGTGCCGGATGGGGAGCGAAAGAAGCGTGCCACGCCGCCGCCAACCGATGTCAGAACAACCAGGCACAGATACGGAAAAGAAAGGCCCCAGGCCAAACTGCCTTGACTTGTGGACGTCGTGAAGACGACCCAGAGCGCGAGATTGGCGCCGACAAGGACTGGGAACGTCCACTCATCGCCGCGCGACCTCAAAAAGCCGGAGGCCAGCGTGGCAAGGAGAACGAAGAGATGGACCGCGATGAAGATCGCACCGATGATGAGGATATTGTCGCTCTGTGCCACTCAGCGTCTCACCATTCCAGCTCCAGCGCCTCCAGTCCGTGGAAGTGATAGACATCCTTCACCACGGGCTTTTTCGCGATTTTCAGACCCGGCAGGCGCTCGAAGAGGATCGGCAGCGCGATGTTGAGCTCCAGCCGTGCCAGCGGCGCGCCGATGCAGAAGTGAATACCGGCGCCGAAGGAGAGGTTGGCGCCCTCGTTGCGGTCGGGCTTGAAGGTCAGCGGGTCGGAGAATTTCTTCGGGTCGAGATTGGCGGCGGCCAGGATCATCGCGACCTTGTCGCCGCGGCGGAACTGGATGCCGTCGAGTTCGACGTCTTCGAGCGCGAAACGGTCGAAGATATGGACGGGAGCGGAGATGCGCAGGCATTCCTCCACGGTGCGCTCCGTCGCCTTCTCGTCGGAAAAGAGCACGGCCGGGTCGGCGTCGTTTTCCAGGATGGTGCGCACGGCATTGCCGATCTGGTGCACCGTCGCCTCGTGGCCGGCATTGAGCAGCACGATGGTGGTGGAGATCAGTTCGTCCTCGGTCAGCAGTTGGCCGCGATGTTCCGTGTGCACCATATGCGAGAGCAAGTCGTCGCGCGGCTCCGCACGGCGCTCGGCGATGACGCTGCGGACGTAGTCGGAAAATTCCTGGGCCGCCTTGTCGGCGTTCAGTTCATCCTTCTCGGTGCGGCCGAACATGTACATGCGCACATAGGCATGCGACCATTTCAGGAGCTGCGGCCCCATCTCGTCAGGAATGCCGATCATTCGGGCGATCATCGTCACCGGCAGGATATCGGCGAAGGCGGCGAGAAGCTCGACCTTGCCGTCCTTCTCGAAACGATCGATCGCCTCATGGCAGAGTGCTGCAATTTCCGGCGTCAGCTTCTCGATCATGCGCGAGACGAAGGCGCGGTTGACGAGGGTGCGCAGGCGCGTGTGCTCCGGTGGCTCCAGCTCGAGCAGCGACCAGGCCTCGGCGGCGTCGAAATGCGCAAGGTGCGCCTGCGGCTCGGGCAAACCGAGTTCCTCGCGCGTCGCAACATGCAGGATCTGCCGGCCGAACCGGCGGTCGCGCAGGAGGCCGTTCACATGGTCGTAACCGGTGAAATACCACATCTTCTGCTCTTCCCACCAGAAGGTGGGACAGTGCGCATGCAGCGCCGCATAGACCGGATTCGGATCGCGGTAGAAATCGGGATTGCGGCCGTCGAGCGAGACGCGGCGGCTGGCGGGATCGATGGAAAGGAAGGGGAGATGTGTCGTCGTCATGATGGCAAATCGGTAGCCTATTCCGGTGCGGGCGGAAACCCGAATTTGAATTCCGGACAAAGTTGGACTAAGTTCAGTGAACTAAGCCCATGGGAGGCCGGCATGCGCGTCGTTAACATTCACGAAGCCAAGACTCATCTTTCCCGGCTTGTCGAACAGGCTGCGGAAGGGGAACCTTTCGTGATCGCCAAGGCGGGAAAACCGATGGTGCAGGTCGTGCCATTGGAGAAGCCTGCTCTGCAAACACCTCCAAGCCGCTTCGGCTTTCTCCGAGGACAGCTGAAGGTCCCCGACGATTTCGATAGGATGGGCCAGCGGGAGATCGAGAAGATATTCAACGGTGAGCCGTGAGACTGTTGATCGACACTCATCTTCTGATCTGGGCTGCGCAAGGTCCCGAGCACCTGAGTGCCACGGCGTTCTCGCTGATGGCCGATCCGGACAATCTGCTGGTCTTCAGTGTCGCTAGCATTTGGGAGATCGCAATCAAACAAACGTTGAATCGCCATGATTTCTCCGCCGATGCGTCTCTCATTCGGGGTGGCCTTGTCGAGAGCGGTTATGAGGAACTGGCAATCAGCGCTGCTCACGCAATCGCGGTGGCCGGCCTTCCGAACATTCATTCGGATCCCTTCGATCGCATGTTGATCGCCCAGGCGCGGACCGAAGGTCTTCTGCTGCTGACGGCGGATCAGCGCCTGGCGTCTTATCCCGGCCCGATCCGCCTCGTCTGATCCTATTGTCCGAGCGCCACACCCTCTCGCCTGGGATCGGCGGCGCCCTTGAGGCCGTCTGCGGTCAGTTCGATGGCATGCAGGCCGGAATTCATGTCGCCTGCCTTGACCTCGTAGCCAAGCGCCTTCAGCGGTTCGGAAAACTTTTGCGCATCGGTGCCGGCTTCGAGATCGTAGGGACCGAAGCGGTTGATGAGGTGCGGCATGGCGACGATGCCGCCGACATCCATGCCCCAGTCGATATAGGCGACGAGGGCCTGCGCGACATAGCCGATGATCTGGCTGCCGCCGGGCGAACCGATGGCGAGCAGAGGCTTGCCATCCTTCATCACGATGGTCGGCGACATGGAGGAGCGGGGGCGCTTGCCGGGCTCGACGCGGTTGGCGACGGGCATGCCGTCGTCATGGGTCTTGAAGGAGAAATCGGTCAACTCATTGTTGAGCAGGAAGCCGTTGGTCATCAGCCGCGAGCCGAAACCGTTCTCGATGGTCGTCGTCATCGAGACAACATTGCCCTGTTTGTCGACGATGACGAAATGGCTGGTGGAGGGAAGTTCGATTGCCGCATCACGGCCGAAGTTGAAGGCGTGGTCCCATTCGGGCTTGCCCGCCGCGACGGCATCCTTGCCCAGCGCCTTGTCTCCGTCGAGCAGCTTGGCGCGTTCGCCGAGATAGGTTTTGTCGAGGAGGCCCTTGATCGGGGAGGGCACGAAGTCGGTGTCGGCGAGATAGCGTTCGCGGTCGGCGAAGGCGAGACGCTGGGCATCGCCGATCAGCCGCCAGCTTTCCGGATTGTCCTTGCCGAGCGCTTTCAGGTCGAAGTTTTCCAGAACGCCGAGCATCTGGCCGATCGCGACGGCACCGGAGGAGGGCGGTCCCATGCCGCAGATGTCGAGCGCGCGGTAGCTGACGCAGACGGGGCGCCGTTCCTTCACATGGTAGTTCGCGAGATCAGCGAGCGACAGGACGCCGGAATTTTTGCCGGACATGCGTACCGTATCGACGATCGCCTCGGCGATCGGGCCGCTGTAAAAGGCGTTGGCGCCATCCTTGGCGATGGCGGAAAGCGTTTCGGCATAGGCGGGATTCTTGAGGATCGTGCCGGCGGCCAGCGGCGCGCCGTCGGCGCCGAAGAAATAGGACGCGGTCGCTTCGAAGGTCTTGAGCTTGTCGCCCTCCGTTGCGATCAGCTTGGCAAGGCGCGGGGAAACGGCAAACCCATCCCGCGCGAGTTTTTCAGCCGGTGAGAAGAGCGCCTTCCAGTCCTTGCGGCCCCACCGCTTGTGCGCCTCCTGCAGCAGCATGACGGTGCCGGGTGTGCCGACCGAACGGCCTCCGACGACGGCGTCGAAGAACTGCATCGGCTCGCCCTTGTCGTCGAGGAACAGTTTCGGCGTGGCGTCCATGGGGGCGGTTTCGCGGCCGTCGAGGGTGAAGAGACGCTTCGCCTCCGCATCGTAGTAGACGAGGAAGGCACCGCCACCGAGGCCGGAGGATTGCGGCTCGACGAGGCCGAGCACGGTTTGCACAGCGATCATCGCATCGATGGCACTGCCGCCATCGGCCAGAACCTTTTCGCCGGCCTCGGCCGCCAGCGGATAGCGGCGGCCACCATATGCTCCCTGGCGGTCGTAATCTTCGCCGCCGCGAGGCCCGTTGCACCTTCCGGCGCCACGGTGTCGGAGGCCTGCTGGGCAGGGGCCGCCGTCGATGTCAGAACGAGAAGCCCGAGGGCGACGAGGGATCGTTTCATGGTGATTGCCTCCGCTGGGAGGCATATAGTGCGGGCAATCGCGACAGGGAGGCAAGACGGCGCGCGGAATTCATGCTTTCTTCACCCTGACAGCGCTTGCCTTGTGGAAATCCTCGCCCGACGTTGCGTGAGTTAACCGCATTCTCGCATACAGCGCCGCAAAACATGGCGCCGTCTTGAAGTCCGATACCCTGACACTCTATGTAGGGAGGACGAAACTTGCTGATTCCCAACGCTTGGCGAGGGTTTCAGGGCACTTGAGATGAAGGATCGATATGAGAAATCCCGTAGATACCGCCATGGCTCTGGTGCCGATGGTCGTCGAGCAGACCAACCGCGGCGAGCGTTCCTACGACATCTATTCGCGTCTCCTCAAGGAACGCATCATCTTCCTCACCGGTCCGGTGGAAGATCACATCGCAACGCTCGTCTGCGCGCAGCTTCTCTTCCTCGAGGCCGAAAACCCGAAGAAGGAAATCGCGCTCTACATCAATTCGCCGGGTGGCGTCGTCACCTCGGGCATGGCGATCTATGACACGATGCAGTTCATCAAGCCTGCCGTGTCGACGCTCTGCATCGGCCAGGCCGCATCGATGGGTTCGCTGCTTTTGGCCGCCGGCCACAAGGACATGCGCTTCGCCACGCCGAATGCCCGCATCATGGTTCATCAGCCCTCCGGCGGCTTCTCGGGCCAGGCGTCCGACATCGAACGCCATGCCAAGGACATCCTCAAGATGAAGCGCAAGCTGAACGAGGTCTATGTCAAGCATTGCGGGCGCACCTACGAGGAAGTCGAACAGACGCTCGACCGCGACCATTTCATGAACGCCGACGAGGCGAAGGACTGGGGTCTGATCGACCGCGTCATCACCAGCCGCGAGGCGCTCGAAGGACCGGACGCAGCGTAACCTGCGTTCGACGCTGCGGGGTCGGATGACGCTCGACGACTACAACGCCTTCTGCGCTTCGCTCCCGGCCACGACCCATGTCGTGCAATGGGGCGGAGCGCATGTCTGGAAGGTCGGCGATAAGGTTTTCGCCATCGCCGGCTGGAGCGAGGCGGCAGGGCTTGGGGTCACGTTCAAGGTGACGGAGCTCGCCTACGACATTCTGCGCGAGCAGCCGGGATGCCGCCCGGCACCCTATCTCGCCTCGCGCGGCATGAAGTGGATACAGCGGCAGACGGGCGAATCAGTTGATGATGCGGCCCTGTGTGACTATCTA
>CBFGOD010000136.1:0-9981 GCA_965650295.1 uncultured Shinella sp.
GGTTTGGCTGGGCGCCCGATGCGCTGCTGCGGCTTGCCGCCATGGTGCCGGCGGACCGGGAACGGCTGAAGGCCATGGCCGAACGCCTGCGGCTGTCCAAGGCCGAAACTGCGACGATGGATTATTGGGCATCCGCCCCCGAGATCGCGCCGAAACTCGCCGAAACGGCGTTCGACCGGCTGCTCTATCGCCACGGCCAGCAAGGGCTCATCATGCGGGTAAAGCTCGCGCTCGCTTCTGCACGCGCGCGTGGGCTCGGCGATCCCGAAGCGCTCTCCTTCGCCGGCCTTTGCCAGCGGCTGCTCGCGCGGGCACAGAAATGGCAGAAGCCATCCTTCCCGTTGAATGGCGCTGATGTGCTGGCATCCGGCATTCCGGCCGGGCCGAAGGTCGGTTCGCTTCTCGGCATCATCGAGGATGAATGGGTGGCGGGCAATTTCCATGACGGCCGGGCAAAGCTGCTTGCCCGGCTGGAAGCCCTTGCCAAAGAGGGCTGATCGTCCCGTCGTCGTCAGGCGGCGTCGGCCGCCTTCTCGTCGACGATGCGTTCCTTGATGTGATCGACCATGCTTTCGCGGATCATGGTTTCGCCGTGGGCCGAGCGCATGTGCTCGACGGCGCGACGCACGACTTCGGCATCGTCGCTGGCCCGCGTATGCCAGTCGCATCCGGGCACGAGTGAACCGCATTCAAAAAGTCTCATGACCTATCTCCTGTCGTTTCAACGGGATCAATCTAGCAGATAAGCCGGGATCGGCCAAACCGCGACACAGGGCAGAAACGAAAATCGGGCCTGTGAGTTCCCTCAAGGCCCGTCGACAGTTTCGCATCGGAAAACGCCGTCAAGCCGCGTCGTCGTCTTTCGCCCAAGCATCGAAGCAGGCGGACGACTGGAACTGTTCCGGCTTGGTGTGGTGATCGGCGAGATGGTAGACCGTGCCGCCGGCCAGCTGCCGCTTGGCTTCTTCGACGAAATAGGCGTGTGGAAGATCCATGCCGCCTTCGGCGCGCATGGTTTCGGCAAAACGGTCGAGAAAATCGGCGGATTGCGGACCGAGGTCCGCGATCGCCGCATCCTGTGATGTCGGGATCATGACTGCCTCCTCCATGGACTCATGCAAGGTGCATTCTACCACGAAGGGCGTAAAGCCGTCATCACAAGAGCGGGATTGTCATCGTGGATCTATCAGGGCCAGCGCACCACCGGCGGCAGCGACGAGAGGATGGAATCGACATTGCCGCCCGTCTTCAGGCCGAAGATCGTGCCGCGGTCGTAGAGCAGGTTGAACTCGACATAGCGGCCGCGGCGCACGAGCTGTTCGTCGCGGTCCTCCTCCGTCCAGCCATTGTTGAAGTTGTTGCGCACGATGCGCGGATAGACCATGGCGAAGGCGCGGCCGACATCCTGGGTGAAGGCGAAATCCGCCTCCCAGCCGCCAAGTTCTTCCGAGGAATGCAGCCAGTCATAGAAGATGCCGCCGGTGCCGCGCGGTTCGTTGCGGTGCTTCAGGAAGAAGTAGTCGTCGCACCACGCCTTGAACTTCTGGTGATCGGCGACCGGATGGCGGTTGCAGGTGATTTCCATCGCCTTGTGGAACAGCTGCGTATCGGGATCGTCCATCGTGCGGCGGCGGTCGAGCACCGGCGTCAGGTCCGCACCGCCGCCGAACCAGCGGCTGGTGGTGACGACCATGCGGGTGTTCATGTGCACGGCCGGCACATTGGGGTTCACGGGATGGGCGATCAGCGAGATGCCGGAGGCCCAGAAGCGCGGGTCTTCGCTCGCACCGGGAATCTGGCCGCGGAACTCCGGCGAGAACTCGCCATGGACGGTGGAGGTGTGCACGCCGACCTTCTCGAAGACGCGGCCTTCCATCATCGACATGCGGCCACCCCCGCCTTCGCCACCATCGCGCTGCCAGTCCTTGGCGACGAAACGGCCGGCGGGCAGATCGGAGAGGGGACCGGCCAGTTCGTCCTCGAGCGCCTCGAAGCTGGAGCAGATCGCGTCACGCAGGTGCTCGAACCAGGCGCGGGCGGCGTCCTTCTTGTCCTCGATGTCTTCGGGAAGGCCTTTCGGCAGGTCTGGTCGTTCCATGATGTGTCTCGCTGGGGTGTTTCCCGCTGGCGGCAAGGCCGCCGAATCGCATTTCGGTCACACTCCTTAACTTTGGGCCATTTGGCAACAAAAACGGATTTTTGGCTGGGGATGGCCGGACTCGCAAAATGCGCGGCGGCAGCCTATGTTTGCATCGTAGAATGTGCTGGCAAAAGGAAGCCTGCATGGCGCGTGTTCCAGGACCACCGCCCCTCGACGGGCTCCGCCGCCAGATCGAGCGCCGGCGGCGCGAGAAGCCCGAGCGCGAGGGCCATTTCGTGCGCGAGACCTTCTGCCTGGAGCGGCAGGCGGCGCGCGACAAGGCGCGCGAATGGTTCGACCATTGGCCGAAGGCCGCCTACTGGACCGAAGTGGAGAGCTGGCGGATGCTGGATGGCGACCGCATCGAGTTCACCATGCGCCGGCTGCCGAGCGCGGACTGACGTTTCAGGCCGCAACGCCAATGCGCCGGCTTTCCTGCGTGCGTCCGTCATAACCCCAGTTTTCCATCGCGATATCGCAGATGACGACATAGGTCACCGGATTGAGCTGCGCGCCAAGCGTTTCCTGGAGAAGCGCGTAGGCGGCAGCGATGAAACGGTCCTTTTCCTCCGGTGTGTTCGTGCCTTCGCTGATATGGATTTCAAAGGAGGCGGCGACCGGCAGCCGGCGCGCGCCGACGGTCCAGCCGGCGATCGGCGTGTCCTCGACGAAGACGGCGGTTGCTTCCGCGCGCTTGCCGAGGATGGTGACGGCAAGGCGCGTCGCCTCGTCCTGAAGATGGAGGCGTTCATCGTCGGTAAGGTTGCGGCCGGCAAGGCGGATGTGAAGGAAGGGCATGTTCGTCTCCTGTTGTGTTGACGGGAGAAGCCTATTGCGGGATTATCGTTTTTAAAATTGAGAAGTATTACCGATATGGTTTTGGAAAACTGAATGGTCTCGCGTAATTTCGATATGGATGTGCTGCGCACCTTCGTCACCGGTGTGCGGCTCGGCAGTTTCGCCAAGGCCGCGGAAGCGCTGGGGCGCACGCCGCCGGCCGTCAGCCTGCAACTCAAGAAACTCTCCGAGCTCAGCGGCCAGACGTTGTTCACCAAGCAGGGCAGGGGCCTGGCGCTTACCGATGCGGGCGAGGCACTGTATGACTATGCCGTGCGCATCCTCGACCTCAACGACGAGGCGATGATGATGCTCGGCTCCAGTCGATCGCTGGATGGCTGGCTGCGCATCGGCATTCCGCAGGATTTTGCCGAGACCTCTCTGCCGCCGGTCCTCGGGCGCTTTTCCCGCGCCCATCCGAAATTGCGTGTCGAGGCGCGGGTTGATCGCGGTGCCAAGCTTGTTGCAGCCGTCGAGCGCGGCGATCTCGATATGGCCGTCACCTGGGGCGGGCAACGGAGTGCCCATTGCCGGCATATCGCCACACACGCCATCGCCTGGATCGCCGCACCCGACTATACGATGCAAGCCGACGCGCCGGTCCCGCTGATCGCTTTCGATCCGCCCTGTTCTTTCCGGGCCGCTGCCGTCGATGCGCTGACCGCAGCCGGCCGGGAATGGCGGCAGGTTTTTGCCAGTCCCGGTCTTGCCGGCCTTTGGGCTGCGGTAACGGCAGGGCTCGGCGTGACGATCCGCACGACGACAGGCATGCCGGCGCACCTGGTATCTCTCGATCCGCAGCGTGCCGGTCTGCCCCCGCTGGGCGATGTCGATCTGATGCTCCACACGGCCGAAGCCGTGCCGGCCGCACCCGTCGCGCGGCTGCGCGATATTCTCACGGAAATGCTCGTTTTGCCCGTATGACGCGAGCGTGATCTGCAACGTCGATTGACGGCGGGCCGTCGCCCCCTTATCTTGCGGCCATCGTCATCAATAGAAAGGCGCCGTTGCGGTTCTGAAGCACGGCTCACAGTCCTTGTTCGAACTCGCGATTGCCGTCTTCCTGATCCTCCTCAACGGGGTCTTTGCTCTTTCCGAACTTTCCATCGTTTCCGCAAGAAAGCCCCGCCTCAAGACCATGGCGGCGCAAGGCTCGCGTGGTGCCGCATCGGCGCTGAAACTCGCGGAAAATCCCGGTAAATTCCTTTCCACCGTCCAGATCGGCATCACGCTCATCGGCATTCTCGCCGGTGCGTTTTCCGGTGCGGCCCTCGGTGGCCGCCTGCGTGACATCCTTTTTGCCGAAGGCGTGCCGGACTGGCTGGCCGATCCGCTCGGCTACGGTATCGTCATTTTTCTCATCACCTTCCTCTCCGTCGTCGTCGGCGAGCTGGTGCCCAAGCAGATCGCGCTGAAGAACCCGGAGCGGTTTGCGACGCTCGTGGCGCCCGCCATGTCGCTGCTGTCGAAGATCGGCGCGCCGGCGGTCTGGATTCTCGATGCCTCGACGCGGTTGATCTTCCGCCTCACCGGCCAGCACGAGGTTTCCGAAAGCATCGTCACCGACGAGGAAATCAAGACCATCGTCGCCGAGGCGGAAGCCGCCGGTGTCATCGAGGGCGGCGAGAAGCTGATGATCGCCGGCGTCATGCGCTTTTCCGACCGCGAGGCGCGTGGCCTGATGACCCCGCGCAACGATGTCGACTGGATCGATCTCGGCGATACCGTCGAGGAAATCCACCAGCAGCTCATCGAGAGCCAGCATTCGCGCCTGCCGGTCGCCGATGGCGGGCCGGAGACGATTGTCGGCATCGTACAGAAGCGCGAACTGCTGTCGGCCATGCTGACCGGCCAGCCGCTCGATATCCGTGCCTTCATCCGCCCCGCGCCGATCGTGCCCGACACGATGGATGCGATGCGCGTGCTGGAATCGCTGCGCAGTTCCGAAGTGCCGATCCTGCTCATCCACGACGAATATGGCCACTTCGAAGGTGTCATCACGCCCGCCGACGTGCTGGAGGCGATTGCCGGCGTGTTCCGCGCCGATATCGAAGAGGGCGACGACGAGCACGCGGTGCAGCGCGAAGACGGCTCCTGGCTGATCTCCGGCTCCATGCCGATCGACGAGATGGCCGACCGCCTTGGCCTGCAATTGCCCGGCCGCCGCAGCTATCAGACGGCCGCCGGCCTCGTCATCGAATCGCTGCAGAAACTGCCCAAGACCGGCGAAATCACCGAAACCCAGGGCTGGCGTTTCGAGGTCGTCGACATGGACGGCCGCCGCGTCGACAAGCTTCTGGCAACGCGTCTGGATCCCTAAGCTTTCTCCGACAGGTCGGGCTCGAGCAATCTCGGGCCTGGGCCTTCCGTGGCGAGCGTGTCCCACGGATTGCGCAGCGGGCATTCCTGCATCGAAAGGCAGCCGCAGCCGATACAGCCGTCGATCTGGTTGCGCAGCTTGGTAAGCCGCGCGATGCGGTCGTCCAGCTGGCGGCGCCAGGTATTCGACAGCATACGCCAATCCTCAGCCGTCAGGGGCCGATCATGCGGCAGCACGGACAGCGCGTCCGCGATCTCCGACAGCGGAATGCCGGTGCGCTGCGCGACCTTGATGACCGCGACGCGGCGCAGGATGCTGCGCGGATAACGCCGCTGGTTGCCGCGGTTGCGCTGGCTGCGGATCAGCCCTTTCGTCTCATAAAAATGCAAGGTGGAAACCGCCACTCCGCTGCGCTCGGCGACCTCGCCGACGCTGAGTTCCCAATGTATTTTGCTGTTCGGATATTTTTCCGTCACGACTGTTGACCTCAACTATGCTTGAGGTTTTATACCATGGGCTCCCTGATTTCAAACGGAGCCCAGACGCATGACAGACAGACTGACCATCGCCCTCATCTATGGCAGCGGCCGCAAGGGACGCTTTGCCGACAAAATCGCGGGATGGCTGGAGCCGGAACTCATCGGTTCCCATCACTACAACATCATTCGGGTCGATCCGGCGGAACTCACCTTCACGCCCGGCGGTCTCGATGCGGCTTCGGCAAAAATGGTGGAGAGCCGGATCGCGCAGGCGGATGCCTTCCTTGTGGTGACCCCGGAATACAACCACGGCTACCCGGCCGCGCTGAAGGCGATCATCGACAGCTGCTTCGGACCATGGCACGCCAAGCCTGTCGCCTTCATTTCCTATGGCGGCGTTTCCGGCGGACTGCGCGCCGTCGAGCAGCTGCGGCTGGTCTTTGCCGAACTGCACGCGGTGGCGATCCGCGAGACGGTCAGCCTGGCCTATGCTTCCACGCAGTTCGACCCGGCCGGCAATCCTTTCCTTCCCGATCAGCTGAATGGTCATCTTGCCCTGCTGATGAAGCGCCTGAACTGGTGGGCCGACGCGCTGAAGGCAGCGCGCATCGCAACGCGTTACGACGAGGCGGCGGCATGAAACCGGAGCACTATGCCGTGGCGGAAATCGCCCGCTCGCCGCAAGAGCGCTGGCGCAATGCGACGCTGCTCTTCGTCAGTACGCTGACCATCATGTCGGGTGCGACGATCTCCGCCTCCCTGCCGGGCATTGCTGCCCGGTTTTCCGAGGTGGAAAATGTCGCGCTGCTCAGCCGGCTGGTTTTGACGCTGCCGGCCGTGTTCATCGCGCTGTTTTCACCGGCGGCGGGTTTCCTCGTCGATCGCTTCGGCCGCAAGCCCCTGCTGCTGGCCTCGCTCGCTCTCTTCACCGTTGCGGGCGCCTCCGGGCTGGTTCTCGATACGCTGCCCGGCCTGCTCGTCGGCCGCGCCGTGCTCGGCCTTGCCGTCGGCGGCATCATGACGGCGACGACGGCATTGGTCGGTGACTTCTTCCAGGGGCCGGCGCGGGATCGGTACATGGGCCTGCAGCAGGCCTTTGTCGGCATCGGTGGCACACTCTTCCTGACGGGTGGCGGCTTCCTTGCGGAAATCCATTGGCGCGGGCCGTTCTTCATCTACACCGTGGCGATCCTGCTGCTGCCGGCCGCCATCGCCTTCCTGCCGGAGCCGCGCCGGGTTCGTCCCGCCGTTGCGACGGCAGGCGAAGGCGGCCTCGACGGGCGCAGGACCGTGCTGCTCGGCCTGCTGTTCGTCGCGGCCGCGATCAACATGATCGCTTTCTACATGATCCCGACGCAGCTGCCGTTCTATCTGGAGCATCTTGGCTTTACTGCCCCCAGCCTTGCCGGGGCCGCGATTGGTGCGGGGCAACTCGTCGGTGTCGTCAGCTCGCTGGTCTTTGCACCGGTCCGCCGGCGGATCGGCCTGATGGGCGTGTTCGCCCTCGGCTTCGTCTCCTCGGGTCTATCCTTCCTGCTGCTGTCGAGCGCAGAAAGTTATGGCAGCGTCCTGGCCGCCATGGCCGTTTCGGGGATTTGCATGGGCACGATCATGCCGAACTTCGCTGCCAGTGCCATGCTGCTTGCGCCACCCGCCCTGCGCGGCCGGATCTCGGGGCTTCTGGTTTCCAGCATCTTCGCCGGGCAATTCCTGTCGCCGATCGTCTCGCAGCCGCTGATCAGCGCGTCCGGTTACGGCACGGCCTATGCCGTGGTCGGGACGGTCGTGCTGGTGCTCGGCATCGTGGCCTTGCTTGTCCGCCTTTCCCGGTGGGGTGATGGCTAGCTCAGGAAAACCCGGTCTGGCGCAGCGCTTCGCCGCAGATCATCGCGGCGGAGAGCGCGACATTGATCGAGCGTTGCCCCTCGACCATGGGAATGAGCACGCGGCCGTCGGCGATATCATGCACCCGGTCCGGCACGCCGGCGCTTTCGCGGCCGAAGAGCAGGATGTCATCCGGCCGGTAGGCGAAATCCGTATAGAGCCCGGCGGCCTTGGTGGAGGCGAGCACGATGCGGCGGCCGCTCGTCTGCCGCCACGCCTCGAACTGGTCCCAGCTGACATGACGCGTCAGCGTCACGGCCGCGAGATAGTCCATGCCGGCGCGCTTCAGGTTGCGGTCGGACAGGTCGAAACCGGCCGGCTCGATGATATCGACGGCGAGCCCCAGGCAGGCGGCAAATCGCAGGATCGTGCCGGTATTGCCGGCAATATCGGGTTGGTAGAGGGCGATGCGGAGTTCGGACATGGCTCGGGGGTAGCCGGGATGTGGCTGGAAGGCAACAGAATTGGCCTCAGATGCGAATTTGCGACGAAGTCACTGGCAAATTGCGCCGTTTCGGGTTACCCAAGCTACATCTTCAACGCGAGAACAGGGAGGATCATGATGGATATGACACGTCGACAGCGCCTCCCGGCTGGAATCACGCCACTTCTCGCGTAGGCACCTCGCCGCCAAAATTCCCTTCGCAGACCCATTTCAATTCGCCGTGTGACGCCATTCGTCGCCCCGCGGTCATCCTACCGGAACCCCGTTCCCGACTGCGCCCGTTTTGCGCCGTCCGCCCGGTTCCGTCATTTGATATTACGGAGATAGCCATGTTCGGCTGGTTCGAAAGACGTTTGAATCCCTATCCTTCCGAGGCTCCCTCGCTTCCGCCGAAGGGCCTGTTCGCCTTCCTGTGGCATTATACCAAGCCGGCGGCGCCTTGGCTGTTCGTGCTCGGTTTCTGCTCGATGGCGCTCGGCATCGCGGAAGTGCTGCTGTTCCAGTTCCTCGGCAATATCGTCGACTGGCTTTCGGCGGGTGATCCCCACACGTTCCTGGCCCGCGAGGGCGGAACGCTGGTCTGGATGGCCGTGCTGCTGCTCGTCCTCATTCCGGGTTTTGGCGCGCTGCATACGATGACCATGCATCAGGCGCTCGCGGGCAATTTCCCGATGATCGCCCGCTGGCAGATGCACCGCTACCTCATCCGCCAGAGCATGACCTTCTTCTCCAACGAGTTCGCCGGCCGCGTCTCGACGAAGGTGATGCAGACGGCGCTTGCGGTGCGCGAAACCGTAATGAAGATCATCGATGTCTTCATCTATGTGGTGAGCTACTTCATCTCGATGATCGCGATCATCGCCGCGGCGGACCTGCGTCTTGTCGTGCCGCTGCTCGTGTGGTTCGTCGTCTATGTCTCGATCCTGCGCTATTTCGTGCCGAAGCTCATGCGGATTTCGCGCGAGCAGGCGGATGCGCGCTCGATGATGACGGGCCGGATTGTCGACAGCTACACCAACATCGCGACCGTCAAGCTGTTCTCGCATGCCGGCCGGGAGGAGACCTATGCCCGCGACGGCATGGATGAGTTCCTCCAGACCGTGCACGCGCAGATGCGCAAGATCACGCTGTTCAACATCGCGATCGACATCAACAACGTGCTGACGATGTTCTTCACGGCGGCGATCGGCATCTATTTCTGGATGCACGGCGATGTCTCGGTCGGTGCGGTGGCGGTGGCCATGGGTCTCGTCATGCGCATCAACGGCATGTCGCAGTGGGTGATGTGGGAAGTGACCGCGCTGTTCGAGAATATCGGCACGGTCTATGACGGCATGGGCATGATGACCAAGCCGCACGACATCCAGGACAAACCCGAAGCACCGGTTCTGCCGGACGCCAAGGGCGCCATCGCCTTCGATCACGTCCGCTTCCACTACGGCAAGAACAAGGGCGTGATCGAGGACCTGTCGCTCACGATCGGTGCCGGCGAGAAGGTCGGCCTTGTCGGCCGCTCGGGGGCGGGCAAGACGACGCTGATGAACGTGCTCCTGCGCTTCTACGATCTGGAGTCCGGCAAGATCACCATCGACGGCAGGGATGTCGCGACGGTGACGCAGGACAGCCTGCGCTCGCAGATCGGCGTGGTCACGCAGGACACGTCGCTCCTGCACCGCTCGATCCGCGACAACATCGCCTACGGCAAGCCGGAGGCAACGGATGCGGAGATCATCGAGGCGGCAAGACGGGCGAACATCCCGGCAGATACGATCATCGAGGTGGGCGGGGTCATCACGACGGCCGGAGAGATCCGCGGCCCGGAGACGGTCGCCCCAATCCAATGACCCTTGATCTGTATGAGGCGCTGCGGGAGGGG
>CBFGOD010000137.1:0-9875 GCA_965650295.1 uncultured Shinella sp.
GGCGAGGCGGCAGGAACGACGATCGCCTCATATTCGCCGGTGAGGCGGGCGATCGGGGTCACGTCCTTCAGCGAAACCGGCGACTGGTTGGTGAGGATCGCGCCGACCATGACATAGCCGCCGACGATGAGGGCGTTCGGATTGCCGCTGTTCTGGCTGGCGAACTGCGCAAGACCGATCGTGCCGCCGGCGCCCGGAACGTTCGTCACCTGCACGCTGCCGGAAATCTTCTCATCCTGCAGCACGGTCTGGATCGAGCGGGCCGTCTGGTCCCAGCCGCCGCCGGGGCCGGCCGGCGCGATGATCGTATAGTCTGCGGCAAAGGCCGGAAGCGCCATGGCGCCGGCGATAAGGGATGCCAGGAAGAAATGTTTCAAAGGTCTGTCCTCCGTCAGGCGCGGTTTTCGCGCACGTTTCTATGGCGGGGGATAGGCAGCCGCGGCGGCGCGAACACTTCGGTTCGCGGGCGCAAAAATTGTCGGCTGAAGTCTCCTCCCGATCTCCCGTCCGCCTCCACGGACGATGAAGAGCCCTAAACCAGCACAAGAAGCTGACATCTAACTGACATGGAGCGCGGCGGCGTGTTGTCGAGAGCCGTAACGGGCTTATTGCTTGCGCAAAACCTCGTTCCAGCGCGCGATCAGCCGGGCGCGCTTGACCTGGTCGAGATAGACCATCAGGCCGGGGCTGACGGGCACGGGCTTCAGCTGTGCCCCGAGCAGCGCGCTCATGGTGCGCGCCGTGTTGGAGCCGGAGACATCGGGGCTGACGGCGGCGATCTGCAATTCGCGCGACAGGATTTCCTGCCCCTCCTTCGACATGAAGAAGGCGAGATAGCGCCGGCCGAGTTCCGGCGAGGCCGCCGCCTGCGGCACGAGGCCGATGCGCGACATGACGACGGTATAATCCTTCGGCAGCACGATGCCGACATTCGGATCGCGCGAGGCCCAGTCGGCGGCATAGGAGCCGAGGATGTTGTAGCCGAGCACGAAGCGCCCATCGGCAACGCGTTCGAGGATCGCCGAGCTGGTCGAGTAGAGCTTGACGCCCGCCGCACCCATCGCCTGGATCACCGTCCAGATATCGCCGAACTGTTCCTGGTCGCGCGCCATGAAGAGGAAACCGACGCCGGAGCGCTCGATGTCATAGGTGCCGATACGGCCGAAAACCTTCTCGCCCTCGCTTTTGAGATAGTCCACGAATTCCGCCCGCGAGGCCGGCGGCTTGCGGCCCTTGAAGCTCGGCTTGTGATAGACGAAGACGGCGGGCTCGAAGGTCAGCGCATAGGCCGTGTTGCGCCAGTTGGCCCATTGCGGCCAGCGATCGCTCATCGGCAGGTCGCTGCGCTGGGCATAGCCGTCATTGCTGAGCTTGACCTGCAGATCCATCGCCGAGGAGAAGGCGAAATCTGCGGTCTTCTCGCCGGCATCGGTCTCGCGCACGATGCGGTCATGCACCTCGCCGGTCAGCATCTCCTCATAGCGCACGGCGACATCGGGATTGGCTTCCTGGAACCCGCGGATCATCGGCCGGGCCAACGGCTCGTCGAGCGAGGAATAGACGACAAGAACCGGCGCCTCAGCATTGCCGTCGCGCGCCGGAAACAGGGTCGCATCGGCGAAGGCGGAGAGCGGCGCGGCAAGCAGCGCGAGAAGGGTGAGGACAAGACGCATGGCGCGACCTTGCCAAAGCACGGGCATGTTCACAAGCCCGCCCGCCACCGCTAAGGTCTCGCAGGGAGGACGACACGATTGCGCATTCTACTGGTCGAGGACAATGAAGCCCTGGCGGATGGCCTTTTCGCGATCCTCAAGGGCACGGGCCATGCGGTGGACGTGGTGCGTGACGGCACCTCGGCGGATGCCGCCATCGCGTCGGAGAATTTCGACCTCGTCATCCTCGACCTGACTCTGCCCGAAATGGACGGGCTCGACGTGCTGCGCGCCATGCGCGCCCGCCAGAGCAAGGCCGCCGTCCTGATCCTGACCGCGCGCGGCGCCCCGGACGAACGGGTCCGCGGGCTCGATCTCGGCGCCGACGACTATATGATCAAGCCCTTCGACATCTCGGAATTCGAAGCGCGCGTGCGCATGCTGCTGCGCCGGCAGGCCGGCCTGCGCTCCTCGGCGATCAGCTACGGCGCCATCGCGCTCGATCTCAATTCCCGCACCTTCTCCGCCGACGGCGCGCCGCTCGATATCCCGGCCCGCGAAGTCGGCCTTCTGGAAATCCTTTTTATGCGCGCGGGGAAAGTGGTCTCGAAAGAGGCGATCATGCAATCGCTCGCCGCCTTCGACGACGACCTCTCCGCCAATGCGATCGAACAATATGTTAGCCGGCTCAGGAAGCGTCTTGCGCCGCACGGCCTGACCGTGCGCACCGCCCGCGGCATCGGCTATTACCTCGACAAGGCGAGTGCGGCTTGACCCTCCTCCCCGCCTCCTCGCTACGCCGCCGCCTGCTCGCCTGGCTGCTCGTCTCGACGGCCGTGATCGGCGTCGTCGCGCTCATCGACACCTGGCGGGAAGCCGTGAAGACCGCCAATGTCGTCTCCGACCGCGTACTCGCCGGCTCAGCCCTCGCCATTGCCGAGCGGGTCGTGGTGACGGAAAACGGCGCGCTGGAAGTAGACATCCCCTATGTCGCGCTGGAAATGCTGACCTCGGCGGCACAGGATCGCGTCTTCTACCGCGTCGACGGTCCGCCGAGCCAGTTCATCACCGGCTACCAGACCCTGCCGACCATCCTCGACATGCAGGGACAGTCGACCGCCTATCAGGACGCGACCTTCCGCGGCGAGCCGATCCGCATCGCCGTGCTGCAACGCTCGGCCTCGACCGGCATCAATTCTGTGCCCTTCGCCGTGACGGTCGCCGAGACCACCATCGCCCGGCGCCAGCTCGCCGAGGCGATCCTGCTGCGCTCGGCGCTGCGGCTTGCCATGATGATCGCGGGTGCCGCCACCATCGTCTGGATCGCCGTCACCGTTTCGCTGCGCCCGCTCTACCGGCTGAGCGATGCGATTGCCGAGCGCAACCCGAACGACCTGCACCCGATCGAGCAGCGCGTGCCGAGCGAGGTGCAGGGCCTCGTCGTGACCGTCAACTCCTTCATGGTGCGCCTGCAATCGGCGCTCGACGCGCTCCGGCACTTTTCCGGCAATGCCAGCCATCAGCTCAGAACGCCGCTTGCCATCATCCGCACCCAGCTGGCGCTCGCCGGCCGCGCCAATACGCTGGAGGAGGCGCAGGAGGCCGCCCGCAAGGGCGACGCCGCCGTGGCACACGCCGAGCGTATCCTCGCCCAGCTCCTGCTGATGGCGAAGATCGATGCCGCCGGCTCCAACGAGCCGCAGAAGCCGGCCCCGATCGACATCGCGGCCCTCGCCCAGCAGCTGACCGCCGACCGCGTGCCATCCGCCGCCGAAGCCGGCATCGATCTCGGCTACGAGGGCGACGGCCCCGCCTTCGCCCACGCCGAGCCGCTGCTCTTCGGCGAACTCCTGCGCAACCTCGTGGAAAATGCGCTCGCCTATGCCGGCGACGGCGCGATGGTGACGGTCAGCGTGCGTCAAACCGATGATGCCGTGCTGCTGACCGTCGAGGACAACGGCCCCGGTATTGCACCCGAGCGCCGCAGCCTCGTGCGCCAGCGGTTTTCGCGCGGCGAACACCGCGATGCCCCCGGCATGGGCCTCGGCCTGCCGATCGTCGAGGAAATCGCCACGCTGTTCGAGGCGACCATGACGCTGGAAAGCGGCGCGAATGACCGTGGTCTTCGCGTGACGATCCGCTTTCCCGCCGTCGCGACTTAGGACCGATTGCCATTCAGGTCAGGCCGTGCCGAAAATGGTGGTTTTCGCGACCCGGAGCGCAGCGTACTCAAGTACGTGAGCACCGGAAGCGCGAGAAAGCGCCATTTGCAGGCCGGCCTGATCTGAATGGCGATCGGTCTTAGGGTTTGCGCCAGCCCAGGAGGCCGGGTGCTGCATGCCAGACGGCCTGAACGGCAAAACCCATGAAGAGCAGACCGGACATACGAACGATCGCCAGCTCGTGGCGACGATAGAAACGGCGCACCAAACCGGCGCCGATGATGCCGATCAAGATGATATCCGCCATCAGGAAGCCGAAGAAGGATACGCCGAGCAAGGCCGGCAGCGCATCGAAATCCAGCGCGTTGGACGAGCCGGCAAGCAGCGCCGTGAAGGTCGCCAGCGCCACCGGATAGCCCTTGGGATTGGTGAGGCCGAAGACGAGGCCACGACGCAGCGGCTTTTCAACGGTCATGACGGCGGCACCATCGTGCCGTGGCTTGGCACGCAGCGCCGACCAGCCGATCCAGGCGAGATAGAAGCCGCAGAGCAGACCAAGCACATCGAACACCATCGTGCCGATCGTCTTGGCGCCGACGATGGCGACAAGCGCCAGCGTCGACCAGAGCAGGTCACCGGCAAGGTGCCCGCCCATGAAAAGCGCACCCGCCTTGCGGCCCTGCCCCGCGCCGATGCCGAGAAGAGCGAGAAACGCCGGGCCGGGGATAAGCACATAGAGCAGAGCAGCCATGAAGGCGCCGAATAGCATCGAGCTGGTCATGAAGGAATCCCCCTGAATCTCAAGGCATTCCAGCCCGTGACGGCGGTTTCGTCAAGGCACATTTGCCGTTTCGCAAAGCAGCCATGCGTTGCAGCCCTAGCTTGACGGTTGTCCATTCCAACCGCGCATAGTAAGTTAAACTTACATAACTCAGAAAGTGATCATGCCCTCCAGACCCGATCCCGATGCCCTCGGTTTCGTCCTTATCGACGTTGCCCGCATGCTCCGCAGCGCCTTCGAGCGCCGCATCGCCACCGCCGGCCTCGGCCTGACGCCGGGAGAGGCCCGTACGCTCGTGCGTGTCGCGACGCTGGAGGGCAGCCGCCAGCTGGATATCGCCCAGCGCATGGGCATCGAGCCGATGACGCTCTCCACCTATCTCGACCGTCTGCAAAGCCTCGGCTTCATCGAGCGCCGCCCGGACCCTTCCGACCGCCGCGCCAAGCTGATCTACACGACGCCGACCGCCGGCGCACTGATCGGCAGCATCCGCGACGAGCAGATCGAACTGATGCAGCATGTGACGAGCGGCATCGGCGAGCAGGACCTCGAAGCCATGCGCGAAAAACTGAAGCATCTGCGCGCCAATCTGTCCGCGCTGGAAGAAGACAGCGCCGCGCTGAACCTGGTCAAGGAACTGGCGCAATGACTGCGCCGCGCATGAGCGAACGGCGCACCAGCATCATCGCCGCCTTCCTCGTGGCGCTCGGCCCGGTCTCCATGGCGCTCTATACGCCGGCCATGCCGCAACTGGTCCATGCCTTCTCCTCCACGGAATCGGCAATCAAACTGACGCTGTCGCTCTATTTCGCCGGCTTCGCGCTGGCGCAGTTGGTGTCCGGCACCACGTCCGACGTGCTCGGGCGGCGCAAGACGACGCTGATCTTCATGTCCGTCTATCTCGTCGGCAGCCTGATGGCCGCCTTCGCGCCCTCCGTCGGCGTGCTGCTTGCCGGCCGCCTCGTGCAGGGCATCGGCGCTTCCGTCGGCATGACGGTCTCGCGCGCCATCGTGCGCGACCAGTTCACCGGCACCAAGGCCGCCCGCATCATGAACATGGTGGGCATGATGCTCGCCATCGGCCCGGCGGTCTCGCCGACGCTCGGCGGCTTCGCGCTAGGCCTGTTCGGCTGGCAATCGATCTTCTTCCTGATGGTCGGTTTTGCGCTCGCCGCCTGCGGCGCCGTCTATTTCTGCATGAGCGAAACGACCACGCCCGATCCGGCCAAGGGCCATATCGGCCCGATCCTGCGCGGCTATGGCGAATTGGCCATGAGCAGCCGCTTCGTCTCCGCCACGCTCGTCATGGCCGGCGCCGTCGGCGCGCTCTACGGCCAGGCGACCATGCTGCCCTTCGTGCTGATCGACCGCGTCGGTCTGACGCCGACCCAGTTCGGCATCGGCATGCTCATGCAGTCCGGCTTCTTCTTCGCCGGCACGGTCGTCGTGCGCCTGCTGATGCGCGCATTCGCGCCCGACCGCCTCGTTCCCGCCGGTCTTTCTTTCATCGGCGTCGCCAGCATCTTCATCGCGCTCGCCTCGCATCTGCTGGAGACCCCGACCTTCCTCAGCGTCATGGGTCCGGTCGGCCTCTATGCCTTCGGCATCGCCTTCGTCATGCCCTATATGATGACCGCCGCCATGGAGCCCTTCCCGCATATCGCCGGCTCGGCCTCCGCCGCCATGGGCTTCATCCAGATGGGCTCCGGCTTCCTCGCCGGCCTGATCGCCGCCGCCATCGGCATGCCGCTCTTCGCCTTCGGCACGATCATCCCCGCGATGGGCCTGATGGCGATCCTCTCCTATGCCTGGTATCGCGCGGTGTGCAGCCGCGAGGCACGACTCGCGACGGAACCGGCGGGAGTAAAGCCGGTCCCGCCACGCCCCCGAAGGGGCGTTACCCTCACTCGCTGATGATCTTGAACTTTTCGCCCGGCCGCACCGTGCTCGTCGCCGTCATCGCGTTGATGAGGCGGAAGAGGTCGAGTTTGCGTTCGGTGCCCATCATGCGGCCGGCGAGCGAGGCGACCGTGTCGCCGGCGCGGGCGGTGACGACGCGCACGCGCAGCGGCTTCAGCGAGGCGACTTCGGCCGGCGTCAGCTTGCGGAACGAGCTCTTGAGGATCGCCGCCGTCGGCTCCAGCGCCTTCGAACCCGTCGGAACAGCCGTCAGGAAGCGGTAGATCTGCTTGTCGATGCGCACCACCGTGACGTCGAATTCCCACCGGTCTGCCGCGGCCCTGGCGGTCGCGGCCTCAAGGCCGTTGAGCGAAAGCGAACGGATCGTCTCCGGCTTCAGGCCCGTCACCCAGCCGCTGGAGATATAATTGACCAGGCTCTGGCCCCGGCTGTCGGCCACGCCGTCGAATCGGATGGCGACATCGCCCGGCCCGGTCGCCAGAACCGCATCGGCCTTGTTGTCGATCTGGAAGCCGGTCGGCACGTCGAAGCGGATGCCGAGCTTGCCATGCATGAAGGTCTGGCCGCGCACATAGCCTTCCTCCGGCGCATCGCCGTAAAGCAGGCCGTCGATGCCGGCGAGATAATAGTCGCGGCCGCGGTCGCCGATCGTGCCTTCCGCCCCGAAGGCGCGGGCATGCAGGCGGGCCAGCTCCACGCGCTGCGGCGCGTTGGGGTGGCTCGACAGGAAGTCGAGGCTCTGGTCGTTGTCGGGATCAACCGCCGTGAAGCGGGCATAGGCCGCCATGGAATCGAGGAAGCGCGCGGCGGCATAGGGGTCGTAACCCGCTTCGCCCAGCATGCGCACGCCGATCACGTCGGCCTGGAGTTCCTGGTTGCGCGAGAAGGCGGCGAGGCGCAGCTTGCCGCGCGCCAGCGCCTGCTTGCCGGCGATGTTGCTGGAGAGCACTTCGGCCACCACGCGGCTGGCGATGACTTCGGCCTCTTCCTTCTTCTGCCGCTCGATGCCGTGATTGGCCGTCACGTGCGCCATTTCGTGCGACAGCACCGCCGCAACTTCCGAGGCATCATTGGCGAGCGCCAGCAGGCCGCGCGTCACATAGAGATAGCCGCCGGGCAGCGCGAAGGCGTTGATCGCCGGCGAATTCAGGATGGTGATGCGATAGGACTGGTTCGGGTTTTCCGAAACGAGCGTCAGTGCGCCGGTGATGCGCGCGACGAGTTTCTCCGTCTTGGCGTCCTTGTATTCGCCGCCGTAGCTCGCGACGATGCGGGGATGCTCGCGCGCGCCCATCTGCGCGCGCGGATCGTTCTTCTGCACCTCGTCGACGATCTGCGGATTGGAGGAGGGCGAGATCGTCGGCTCGTAGGTCTGCTCGATGATCGACGTACAGCCGGCCAGCAGCGCGCCGGCAAGCACCAGCGCCGCGACGGGTCTCAAAACCCCGCGCCCGGATACCGTTGCAGCTTCCTGCATTGCCTTTGCCATCTCTCTTGCCCACGCCCCTTGATGGGTTCACGCCTGCCTTGCAGCCCTAAGGTGCAGCGCAGGTGCAAAAATTCGCGTCCTCAAAGGGATGAGATAGACGCACCACACCCGCCCGGCAACTCCCTGCTCGACAAACGGTTCCCTTGTGGCTCCGGTGACACAGGTGGGCGTCCAAATTGTGGCGCCACATCCCGTCAAAAGACAACTCTTCCGGCTAAAGGGTGGTGTGGCCGAGGAATTTTGCAACTGCCGGCGGCTCGCGGCGGGACAGGAAGTCGCGCGCCGGCTCGTCCAGCAGGATCATGCCAGCCTCCAGGAACATCACCTGTTCGGCGAGACGGCGGATATCGTCGGGCTGGTGGGTGATGAACAGCATGGTGCTTTTCGTCTCGGCGCGCAGCTCCGACAGCAGCCGCGCCATATCCACCCGCATCGCCGGGTCGAGCGCGGCGAAGGGTTCGTCGAGCAGCAGGATCGGCCGGCGGCGCACCAGCGCGCGGGCCAGCGCCACACGCTGCCGCTCGCCGCCGGAGAGCGAGCCGGGCAGGCGTCGCTCATAGCCGCCGAGCCCGACGCGCGAAAGCGCTGCGAACACGCTTTGACGCTGGGCAACATCGAGCTTCAGCCCTGGATGGATGCCGAGCGCCACATTGTCGGCGATGGTGAGGTGGGCGAAGAGATTGTTGTCCTGAAAGATGATGGAGACCGGCCGCTCGGCCGGATCGCGCCCTGCCATGTCCGCGCCGAGCAGCGCGACGCTGCCCGACGCCGGGTTCTGGAAGCCGGCGATGATGTTGAACAGCGTCGACTTGCCCGCACCCGAGGGGCCTGCGACCGCGACCGCCGCACCTGCGGAAATGGCGCAATCGAAGGCGAGCCGCTTCTCGTCGAAACGCACGGTCACGTCGCTTAGCCGAATGGCAGGGGGCAGGCGAATGGCGGCATCAGGCATCGGCGGACGGGCTTTCGGTTGGGCGCTCGGTGGCTGTGGAGGGCAGCGTCAGCAAAAGGCATATCACGCCGAGAATGAGGGCGATGCCCGCGGCATCCGCCGTGCGGTAGCTCGCCATGCGCGAAAACAGCAGCCAGGGCAGCGTCGCAAACCCTTCCGCGCCAAAAATCGCGACGGCGCTCAGATCGCCGAGCGACAGCGCCATGGCGAAGGCGAAGGCGGTGAGGAAGGGTTTTTTCAGCGCCGGCCAGTCGATCCATCGCAGGCGATGCATCCCGGTGACGCCGAGACTGAGCGCAAGACGGGCGGTGCGTGTCAGATGCGTGCTGTAAGCCGGCTCCAGCACGCGCACCACGAAGGGCAGCGCCATCAGCGCATTGATGATGGTGATGATGACGGGCGCGAAACGCCCGGTCTCGCCGAAGGTGCGCAGCATCAGGAACCAGCCGGTCGCCACCACGACCGGCGGCACCAGCAGGATCAGCGATCCCGTCGCCGGCAGCGCCCGCGCCATCAGCCGCGTGACAATCCCCGCATTGCCCATCTCCGCCAGCCGCGGCACCAGCACGATGGGCAGCGCGATGGCCAGGCTGAGGCAGCCGGAGGCGAAGGAGATGGCAAGGCTCGTGGCAAGCGCCCGGTGCAGCAGCGGATCGAGCGCCAGCCGGCCGAAATCGGCCGCGAGGCCGGAGGCGAGCGTCGCGGCAAGCGGTGCCGCCGTGAAAAGCGTGAAGACGAGCAGGATGAGGCCATCGGACAGGCGCCGCCGCCGGCCGTCGAAACGCCTGATGTCCCGCCCTGCCGTCATGCCCTCTTCCGGTGGGCGGCCGAACAGCGAGAGCAGCCAGATCAGCACGCCCGTGACGGCGATCTGCAGGCCCGAGAGCAGCACGGCGCGCTCGGGATCGAAATCGAAGCG
>CBFGOD010000138.1:0-9824 GCA_965650295.1 uncultured Shinella sp.
CTGTCGCAGGCGATCGGCAATATCGGCGTCGGCGCCGGGTCGATCCATCTCAGCGCGCAGGAAATCGCCGCGGCCTCCGACGATCTCGCCAAGCGCACCGAGCGGCAGGCGGCAAATCTGGAAGAGACCGCAGCGGCTGTCGAGGAAGTGACGACCACCGTGCGCCAGACCGCGCAGAGCGCCAACGAGGCGAACGCGCTCGTTCAGGCGGCGCGCGGCAATGCCGAGCGCAGCGGCGAGGTGGTGGAGCATGCAATCACCGCCATGGGCGAAATCCAGGCTTCGTCTTCGGCCATCGCCAACATCGTCGAGGTGATCGACGAGATCGCTTTCCAGACCAATCTTCTGGCGCTGAATGCCGGCATCGAGGCGGCACGTGCCGGTGAGGCGGGCCGCGGCTTTGCCGTCGTCGCCTCGGAAGTGCGCGCGCTCGCCCAGCGCTGCGCCGATGCCGCCAAGGACATCCAGAACCTCATCGCCAAGTCGCATGGCCAGGTCGAGGATGGCGTGCGCTCGGTCAACGAGGTCGCGGATTCACTCCGGCTCATCGTGACGCAGGTCGTGGAAGTCAGCGGCGTCTTCGATGCCATCCGCTCCAGCACGGCGGAGCAGGCGACGGGTCTGCAGGCCGTCAACCAGGCCGTCAACGCCATGGACCAGATCACCCAGCAGAACGCGGCGATGGTGGAAGAGGCCAATGCGGCGAGCCAGGCTCTGACGCAGGAGGCCGCCTCCATCGCCGCCCAGCTCAGCGCCTTCCGCACCGGCGGCACTGCCCAGCCGGCACAGGGTTCAGGCTATCGCCGCGCGGCGTAAGCGTCTTATGTGCCAAACAAAAGGCCGGGCAGTTCTGCCCGGCCTTTTGTTTTTGAGGTTCGCAAATCGGAAGCCGAAAAGAAAAAGCCGGCCCAATGGACCGGCTTCGTATCGCGCTTATGCCGCGTCTCAGTCGACGAATTCGACCGTCACGCCGGCGCTCGTCATCTTGGCAAGCTCGGTGGCGTCCCAGTTGGTCAGGCGGATACAGCCATGGCTCTGGGTCTTGCCGATCTTCGACGGTTCCGGCGTGCCGTGAATGCCGTAGGTCGGCTTGGACAGCGCGATCCACACGGTGCCGACGGGGCCGTTCGGGCCAGGCTGCAACGTCAGCACCTTGTTGTTGGTGCCCTGCTGGAAGTTGATCTTCGGGTTATAGGTATAGCCGGGGTTCAGCGCGATGCGCTCGACCGTGACCAGACCGGACGGCGAGGGCGTATCCGCCGAGCCGATGCTGGCCGGATAGGCGGCGATCAGCGTGCCGGTCTCATCATAGGCGAGCACCTGCTTGCGGCCCTTGTCTGCGAGAATTTTCGCGACCTTGCCGGTCTTGGGCGTGCCGGTATCGATGACCTTGACGATCGTGCCGGGGATCGTGAAATCGACGCCCGGATTGATCTCCTTGAGATAGGCCTCGTCCATATGGAATCTCTCGGCCAGCATTTCGGTGGTCGAGGTGTAGGAGAGATGCGGCAGCGCGGCCTTCTGCGCGTAATCCTCCGGGATCGCTGCAACATAGGGGCCGGCGGCATCCGCGGCGGTGATTTCATAGGTGGTGAAGGCCATACCGCCGGACAGGCGCAGACGCTCCAGAATGTCGTCGGCATTGTTCGGGTCGAGCGTGTCGCCCGTCGCGTTCTGCCAGGCCTCGATCGCCTTGGTGACGTTCGAACCCTTCTTGCCGTCGATCACGCCGGGCGAAAAGCCTTCGCGGTCGAGGAACACCTGAAGGGCCGTGATCTCGGCGGACGACATCTTTCCGAGCGCCGTCGCTGGCTGGAATTTCGGGCCGGGCACGAATTCGGCGTTCGGATCGGTGGTCTCCGGCAGGGCGGCGCTGTCGTCGTTGCCGTCGGAGAAGTCGGGCATCTGCTGCGAATTGAAGTCGGCATCGGGCAGCGTCTGGCGCTCGATATCGCCCGGCAGCGCCTCGCGCATTTCAGGCACGGAGCTCGTGGTCAGGTCGTCGCCGAAATCGGACGAGGGTGCCGGCGGGAAATAATCCGGATTGGTTTCGGGATCACCGCTGACGTCGCGATAACGGTCGCGGCGGTAATCATTGTTGCGCGCGAAATAGCGGTCGGCCGGCATGGCGGTGGCGACGACATTGCCCCAGTTGTCGACGAGCACCGTGTTGCCTCGGCTGTCGCGCGCCCAGCGCACGCTGCCATCGTTGGGGATGTAATCGAGAATATCGCCCTCCGGCGAGACGAGAACCGTGTCGCGGGTGGACTGTTGTGCATGCGCAGGCGCCAGGGCGATTCCCGTGAAGGACGCCGCCATAAGGAGCGAAATGCTTGTTCTCAATATAGAATTCACGACTTTTGACCTGCCAGCTTGCACATATCGCGCGGACGGAACACTTCAATTCAGACCTTAATATGGAAAAACTGAATCGATGGTGAACGTTGTGTCAACGCAGCGTGCAAAAACTTGTGATCGGACTTTCCAAGCCGGCGAAAAATTGTGTGCCGAGAGAGGGCTAACGGTGGCGCGGGCGAAACGTTCCCACTAGCATGCCCCGGTCTATCGTCCTTTGCCGGAGCCCCGGATGACCTTCGCCCTGACCGCCGAAACGCCAGACCAGTCCTTCCGCCTCGAACTGACGCCGCATTCGGCGCTGGATGTCGGCAGCGCGCTCTTTCACGGCGTCGATCTTGCGCCGGGATCGGCCATTCCCTCGGATGGCGATCCGCGCATCGACAAGGCGCTGCCGGGCTTCCTCTTCACCTGCGGGCCGGATCATATCCGCCACCCGGTGCCGGTCGAAGGCGCCACCGACGGCCGGCGTTATCCGCTGCACGGTTCGCTCTCCTCGCATCCGGCAAAGGATATCCTGATCGAGGAGGACGAGGGCGAAATCATCTGCGAGGGACGTGTTGCCGTCTCGCTCGTTCCTGGCGGCACGGCGGAACTCACCCGTCGCTGGCGCGCGGACCGACGCACCGGTCATATCACGCTTGACGATACCGTCGTTAACAGCGGCGAGAAGGCCTGGCCGAATTTTGCCATGTACCATATCAATTTCGGTACCGGCCTTTTCGACGAAAACACGCGGCTGACCGGAGTGATGCTCCCCGGTGGCAGCCTGCCGTGGCGCTTCGAGGCGGGCGATACGGCAATTTTCTGCGTGCCGGCGGCTGAAACGGCAGTGCATGGCTGGGCGGAGATCGCCGTCGGGCCGATCGCCGCGCTTGGCGGTCGCAGCATGGTCATCCGCTTCCGCACCGACACTTTGCCCTATCTCCAGGTCTGGCGAAACCAGTCGCCGGGCTGCGCCGTGCTCGGCATAGAGCCTGTTTCCCACCGATTTGCCTCCCGCGAGGATCTGATCGCGTCGGGTGAGGCGCCGGACTTTTCTGAAGGCGAAAGCATCGACTACGGCCTCTCCTTCGAGGTCCGCTAGGGCCGAACACCGATCGGCCCGAGATTTCGCATGATTGACGCTTGTGCGGTGCGGGCTTAAACGGGAGCGCACCAATCGCGAAAGGACTTGTCCATGGATATCCGTGAGATCAACGACGAATATTCCGTCTCCGGCCAGATTACCGTCGAGGATCTCGATGCGATCGCCGCCATGGGCTTCAAGTCCATCGTCTGCCATCGCCCCGACCACGAGGAAGCCGGCCAGCCGGAATTTGCGACGGTTGCCACCCGCGCGCAGGAACTCGGCATCCAGACCGCCCATGTGCCCGTCGGTCCGATGGGTGTAACGGCGGAAGCCGTCAACGGCATGATGGATGCGCTCGACGACCTGCCGCGCCCGATGCTCGGCTATTGCCGCTCCGGCATGCGCTCGACCAAGACCTACGAGCAGGCTCAGCACCTTCGCGGCTGATAGGGAAAGGGGCGGTTTTCACCGCCCCTCGATAATCACTTCCCGCTGCGGATATCCGAAAGCGTGCGCGTCGGCGTGATGGCTTCGGGGTCGAGTTTCACCTCGATGATCGCCGGTTTGCCGCTGGCGCGGGCGCGCAGGAACGCCGCCGCAAAATCTTCCGTCTTTTCCACCGTCTCGCCGTGGCCGCCATAGGCGATGGCGAGCGCTGCGAAATCCGGGTTGGTCAAGTCCGTGGCGCTGACGCGGCCCGGATATTCCCGCTCCTGATGCATGCGGATCGTGCCGTAGATGCCGTTGTTCACGACGACGGTGATGATCGGCAGATTGTAGCGCACGGCGGTCGCAAATTCCTGGCCGTGCATCATGAAGCAGCCGTCACCCGCAAAGCAGATGACCTCGCGCTCCGGAAAGAGCTGCTTGGCGGCAACGGCGGCCGGCAGGCCGTAGCCCATCGAACCCGACGTCGGTGCCGCCTGCGTGGCGAAGCGGCGGAAGCGGTGGAAGCGGTGCACCCAGGTGGCATAGTTGCCTGCGCCGTTGGCGAAGATCGTGTCGTCGGCGACATTGTCCTCGAGCCAGGCCATGATCGGGCCCATCTGCACGGCACCGGGGCCGGCCATCGGCGGCGTCGACCACTTCAGGAAGGACTCGTGCATCGCGGCGGTGCGTGCTGCCCAGCGCGGCGTGCTCTTCGGCGAGACGCCTTCGAGCGCGGCGATGAAATCCTCCGGAGCTGCGCAGATGGCGAGGTCCGGGCGATAGACGCGGCCGAGTTCGGACGGGTCGGGATAGACATGCACCAGCTTCTGCGCGGGATAGGGGCTCTGCAGCAAGCTATAGGTGGATGACGGCATTTCGGAATAGCGGCCGCCGAGCAGGATGACGAGATCCGCCTCGCGGATTTCCTTGCCCAGTGCCGGATTGATGCCGATACCGCTATCGCCGGCATAGTTGGGGTGATTGTGGTCGAACAACATCTGCCGGCGGAACGAACAGGAGACCGGCAGTGACCAGCGCTCGGCAAAGTCCGTGAAGGCCGTAACGCTCTCCTCAGACCAGCGTGTGCCGCCGAGGATGACGAGCGGGCGCTCGGCTGCTTCGAGCAGGCCTGTCAGTTCGGCGATCTGCTTGCGGCCGGGATGGGCTTCGACCGGCATATAGGCCTGCGGCTCGACCGTCTCCACTTCGTCCGTGAGCATGTCCTCCGGCAAAGCCAACACGACAGGGCCAGGGCGGCCCGACGTGGCGACGGCGAAGGCGCGGGTCACGAATTCCGGAATGCGGCGGGCATCGTCGATCTCCGCCACCCATTTGGCGACTTCGGTGAAGGCGCGGCGGTATTCCACTTCCTGGAAGGCCTCGCGCTCGCGCGCATCGCGCTGCACCTGGCCGATGAACAAGATCATCGGAATGGAATCCTGCCGTGCGATATGCAGGCCGGCCGAGGCATTGGTTGCCCCCGGACCGCGCGTGACCATGCAGATGCCGGGCTCGCCCGTCAGGCGCCCCCAGCAATCGGCCATCATCGCAGCGCCGCCTTCCTGGCGGCAGACGAGCACGTCCACATTCGTGTCATGCAGCGCATCGAGCACCGCGAGGTAGCTTTCGCCCGGCACGCAGGCGACGCGCTTGACGCCGTTGGCAACGAGGGCGTCGACGATCAACTGGCCACCGGTCTTCATGCGCTTTTCTTTCCTGCTTCGAGCGTTGCGAGTTCTGCCATCACGGCATCAGTGTGTTCGCCAAGCCGCGGGCTGGGGCGATCGTAGACGAGCGGCGTGCCGGAGAAAACAATGGGCGTGCGCACGCCCGGAATAAGATTGCCGTCGGCATCCGGCAGGTCGACGCGCATGCCGCGGGCCTTGATCTGCGGGTCGTCGAAAGTCTCGGCAATCGAGTTGATCGGCCCGGCCGGCACGCCCTCGCGTTCGCAGGCATCGAGCAGTTCGGCCTTGCTGAGCGTGACTGTGGCTTCCGTGACGAGACGGCGCACCTCGACCCGGTTGGCGACGCGGGCGCGGTTGGTGGCGAAGCGCTCGTCGTCAGGCACGCCGTCGAGCTTGAGGATGCCGCAGAGCTTGCGGAACTGCCCGTCATTGCCGACGGCGAGGATGATGTGGCCATCGGAGGCCGGCACCACCTCATAGGGCGAGATGTTCGGATGCGCATTGCCGAGCCGCGTCGGCGCCTTGCCGGAGGCGAGGAAGTTCATGTTCTGGTTTGCCATGACCGCGGACTGCACGTCGAGCAGCGCCATATCGACATGCTGGCCTTCACCGGTCTTCATGACATGGATGAGCGCGGCCTGGATGGCGGTGACGGCGTAGATGCCGGTGAAGATATCGGCGATGGCCACACCGGCCTTCATCGGCTCGCCATCCGGCGCGCCCGTCACCGACATGAAACCGGACATGCCCTGCACGATGTAATCGTAGCCGGCGCGGGCGGCATAGGGGCCATCCTGGCCGAAGCCGGTGATCGAGCAATAGATGAGCTTCGGGTGCTTCCGGGCGAGGCTCTGGTAGTCCAACCCGTATTTGGTGAGGCCGCCGACCTTGAAATTCTCGATGACTATATCCGCAGTCGCGATGAGACGGTGAACGGTCTCGCGGCCTTCCTCCGTCTTCAGGTCGACATTGATGGAGCGTTTGCCGCGGTTGGTGGAGTGGTAATAGGCGGCGGAGAGGTTTTCGCCGTCCTTGCCCATCACGAAGGGCGGCCCCCAGGCACGCGTATCGTCACCGCCGTCGGGGTTTTCGATCTTGATGACATCGGCGCCGAGATCGGCCAGCATCTGCCCGGCCCAGGGGCCTGCCAGAACGCGCGCCAGCTCGATGACCCTGATGCCCGACAGCGGCAGGTTCGATTTCTCCATCGTGTACTCCTCCTGGGTGACCGGCTCAGAGCGGCCGGCCGCCGGGCTTTTCGCCCGTTTTCCCTTGGATAACAAAAAGCCGGCAGCCACGAAAGCCGAAGGCCGGGGAGAGATCATGACGCCTGAGACTGACTTGATGCCTGCCCGAGCGGGCGCCAACCGGCCTTCGTCAGATGGGTGCCGAAACGGGGGCTGCCGCCCCTGTCTTGTTGAGCTGCCGCTCGCGCCAAATGACATAGAGGCCCGATGCGATGATGATGGCGATGCCCAGCCATTTCAGCGCATCCGGCAGGTCACCGAACACCCACCAGCCGAGGATCGTCGCCGAGACGATCTCGAGATATTGCAACGGCGCCAGCGTCGAAGCCGGGGCCGAGCGGTAGGCATAGACGCCAAGCACGCCGGCAATGGTGGCCGCGACGGCCGCACCCGCGATGTAGAGTGTGTGTTGCATGTCCGGCATGACGGGCGTCAGGAAGGTGATGCCGGCGCGGCTGCCGAAGAAAAGCAGCAGACCGGCAAACAGCGCGCCCCAGAGCCCGGCATAAAACTGCATGGACCACGGGTCCTCCTTCTGCGCGACGAGGCGCGTCAGGAGGAAGAACAGCGCCAGCGAAAAGGCCGCGACGACCGGCAGCAGCGCGATCAGGCCCACTTCCTGCAGGCTCGGTTGGATGACCAGCAGCGAACCGAAGAAGCCGACGCCGCAGGCCGTATAGCGCCGCCAGCCGATCGTTTCCTTGAGGAAGATCGCACCGAGAATGGTGAGGATGATCGGCTCGACGAAGAAGATGGCGATGGCATCGGCCACCTCCATCACGGCCAGCGGCGTGACGAAGCTGATCATGGTGATCGCCATCAGCAGGCCGCGGGCGGCATGCAGGCCCATCTTGCGCCACGTCACGTCGAACAGCGTGCCGCGATAAAGACAGATCGGCGTCAGCACGGTCATCTGGAACAGCAGGCGCACGAAGGTGATCTCGGTTGCCGGGATCGTCGTCACCGCGAGCTTGGCGAAAATATCGATGATTGAGCACCATGAGGAGGAGCCCGAAGCCGATCTCCTGGCGCGGCGGCGTAGTGGCAGATGAGGTCATGTGGGTTCTGCAACCCGTCGCTTTTCGGCGATGACCCGCCGGCACCAGCCGGCAAAGGCTTCGATGGCGGGATCGCGCAGGGCAGGGTTTTCATTCAGCGTTTCGTGGCGCATTCCGCGATAGACCGTTGTCGTGACGTCCTCAAGCCGTGATTTTTTCAGCCGCTCGGCAAAGGCCAGCGTCGCCTTGCCGCCATCCGTGGCGGGGTCCTCGTCGCCGCCAACGAGGTTGATTGGCAGCTTTTTCGGAAGCCGGGCAAGGCCCTCTGCTGAGGCATCGGCGAAGGTGACGGCGAAGATGTCGATCCACATGGAGACATTGATATCGAAGCCGCAGAGCGGGTCGGCGATATAGGCATCCACTTCGGCAGCCTCATGCGACAGCCAGTCGAAGGCGGTGCGGTGGCCGGCAATCTTGTTGCCCCAGGCGGCGAAGGTGAGGCGGGGCAGGATGCCGCTCGGCACGTCCGAGCCCTTCAGCATGCGTTCGGCGGCGAGAACCACCTGCGCGATCCGCCCGGCAAAACCCGGTTCGAAATTGGAATTCCAGACGGCCAGCGCATCGATATCGGCGGGATGAGCCTCGGCGAAGGCGAGCGCCATAAGCCCGCCCATCGAATGGCCGAACAGCACGACCGGCAGGCCGGGGTGGCGGGAAACCGCATAGTCGCGGACAGTGCGCATATCCGCGACCACGCGCGAAATGCCGTCGCGCGGCGCAAACTGGCCGAGCGGCGCGTCCGGTGCGGTGGTGAAGCCGTGGCCGCGATGATCGTGCGCATAGACATGGAAACCTTCACCTGCCATGCGCGCCGCGAAGCCTGCATAACGGGCGCTGTGCTCGGCAAGTCCGTGGCTCAGGAGCAGGATGCCGCGCGCCTCGCCGCGCGCCGCCTCATGGCGCAGTGCAAGCGTCGCGCCGGTTGCGCTCTTGAGCGTCTCAACCTCTGAAAACACGGATCATCCTCCATTTCCTAGAGGTCAACGCGATTTGCCATGCAAAGACAATGGGATGTGGCGTGTATTTTTGGATGGACTCCCGCATTTCGCGATTTATCCGATTTATGGTTGCATTATGTTGATTTTTGATTGTATATGATCTTGTTTTGTTCTCATTCGGGAGCCGGTCATGAAGACGAATGCTGCCTTGCCGTTCAAAGTCGTTCTTACTTTTCTCGCGGTGTGCCTCGCCTGTCTCGTGGCGCCCCATCCCGCTGCGGCCCAATCGGCGGAAAAGCCGGCCATCGTGCGGGAGGTTCTTTCTGTCAGCTGGCAGCCCGGCTATTGCGCGGCGCGGCCCAAGAGCCGCGGCTGCGCGGATTTCGCAGCGACGTCGCCGGCGGCGAGGCAGTTTTCGCTGCTGAGCCGCTTCCAGGCGCGGAAAAGCTATTGCGGCATTGATGCCGCACTCAAGCAGAAGGCGCGCAAGGGCAAGTGGACGGACCTGCCGGAGATCGTGCTGGCGTCGGGCACGAAGGATCGCCTGCTTGTCGCCATGCCCGCCGCGAAGCTCGGCCTCGACCGGCAGCAATGGCTGAGAAGCGGCAGCTGCGTCGCGGCATCAGCGGAGGTCTATTACAGCCGCTCGCTAGATCTGCTCGACCAGCTGAACGCCTCTCCGGTGCGCGCGCTTTTCACAGAAAGGGCGGGGGCGACGATTACGCTTGCGGACGTCCGCGCCGCCTTCGACAAGGCCTTCGGCCCTGACAGCGGCGAGCGTGTGCGCCTCAGTTGCCGCAAGGGGGCCGATGGCAAGCCCATCATCATTGGCTTGACTATCGGTCTTGCGGCGGGTGAGGGCAAGCTGGAGACGCTGATCGACGGTTCCTCGCCCACCAAATCGCGCTGCACCGAGGGCACGACGGGCATAGCGCGGGCGGGCTAGCGGCAGGCCGCCATGATCGATGGCAGGCTCGCGCCGATCATCGCGTCGGACAGAGGAGGTTCCTTGTACGGATGATAAGGTGTGGCTCGCT
>CBFGOD010000139.1:0-9821 GCA_965650295.1 uncultured Shinella sp.
CACGGCTTCCGCGTCCATTGAGGAGGGCACTTCCATGGCGACGAGGCAGAGCAGCTGGAGAATGTGGTTCTGCACCATATCGCGCAGCGCACCGGCCTTGTCATAGTAGCCGGCGCGGCTTTCGAGGCCGACGGATTCGGCCACCGTGATCTGCACATGGTCGATATGTGCGGAGTTCCACAGCGGCTCGTAAAGCGCATTGGCAAAGCGCAGCGCCATCAGGTTCTGCACCGTCTCCTTGCCGAGATAGTGGTCGATGCGGAAGATCTGCTCTTCCCGGAACACCTTGCCGATCGTGTTGTTCAGCTCGTTGGCGGAAGCGAGGTCGCGGCCGATCGGCTTTTCCACGACGATGCGGGTCTGTTTGGTGATCAGCTTGTGATCGCGGATCTTTTCCGAGATGTCGCCGAAGATCGCAGGAGCCACGGCGAGATAGAAAGCGCGCACACGCTCCTTGCCCTCGTCGAGCAGGTCTTTCAGCTTGTCCCAGCCGGCGTCGGATTTGGCATCGACAGCGACATAGAACAGGCGGTCGCAGAAAGCCTGGACCTGTTCTTCCTGAAATTCGCCGGGCTTCAGATGCTCCTTCAGCGCATCCACGGCAAACTTGCGGTATTCCGCATCGGTGAAGGCCGTACGCGACGCGCCGATGATGCGTGTCGGGTCGGAGAGCTGGCCGTCGAGCTGCCGGTGGTAGAGGGCCGGAAGGAGCTTGCGCTCCGCAAGGTCACCGGTTCCGCCGAAGACGACATAGTCGAAGGGTTCAACAGGAATGATCTGGCTGCTCATCGGATATCTCGATCTCGTTCTGTTGCCGGGTGTTATAATCTAATCGATTTAAAAACGCCAGCGTGCAACGCAACAAAATCGGTGTTTCCGAACAGATCAGAGCTTGTCGCGTAGCGCGTACCACGTCATGGCGAGGAACAGAAGCGGCGAACGGAACCTTGGACCACCGGGGAAGGCCGGGATTTTCAGGGCCTTCAGCTGGTCGAGTTCGTTGGAGCCGCCCGTCACCTCCTCGGCGTAAAGCTTGCCACAATAGTTTGACAGCATGACGCCATGGCCGGAATAGCCGCCGATCGTCGTGATGCCGGGCATGACTTCGCGCACATAGGGCTTGCGCGGCATGGTGATACCGACCGAACCGCCCCAGGCATGGGTGAGTTCGATACTCTTCAGTTCCGGATAGACTTCTTCGATTTGCCGGCGGATCGGCGGCGTCATGTCGTCGAGATTTTCCGAATAGGCCTCGCGGCCGCCGAACAGCAGGCGCCCGTCGCGGGTCTTGCGGAAATAGCGCACGACGAATCGCGTATCGGCAATCGCTTCACCGCCGGGAATGATCGACGGGAACTTGTCGAGCGGCACGGTCGCGCCGATGAAGGAGCGGATCGGCATGACATGCGATGCCGTCTTCGGCTCGAGATTGCCGATATGGGCGTTGCAGCAGATCAGCGCCTTGTCGGCGCGGATCGTACCCTTCGCGGTGGTGATGACAGCCTTGCCGCCTGCCCGCTCGATCTTCAGGGCAGGGGTCTTTTCATGCAGGCTGGCGCCGGCCGCCTGTGCCGCGCGGGCGACGCCGACCAGCAGTTTCATCGGGTGGATATGGCCGGTGCCGACATCGCGCATGCCGAAGAAGAAGCGTTTGGAGCCGACGCGCTGTTCGGTTTCCGCTCGGTCCATATAACTCAGGTGCTTGTAGCCGAAGCGGGTCGCGGCGATCTCGATATGATCGCGGAATTCCTTCTCGTAGCTTACCTTGTGGCTGACATTGAGCTGGCCGGGCACGTAGTCGATCTCAAGGTTCTGCGCGGCGGCGAAGTCGTGGATATGCTGCTTGGCATTTTCCGCGAGGTCGAACAGCGCCTTGGCACGCTCGAAGCCCAATTCGGCCTCAAGCGTCTCCGCATCGGAGCGCTGACCGGTGCCGAGCTGGCCGCCATTGCGGCCCGACGCACCGTCGCCGAAACGATGCGCCTCGATGAGCGTGACGCGCACGCCCTTCTTGGCAAGATTGTAGGCGGCCTGCAGGCCGGTGAAACCACCGCCGACGATCGCGACATCGGTCTCGACGGAGCCGTCGAGCGGGGCATATTCGGGACGGTCGCCGACGCTGGCCTCATACCAGGAGACGCCGGGGGAAATCGGGCTTTGCCAGGGCATAGCGCACACTCATTCGGTCAAGAGGGTGCGGCGGCGCGCCGGGGGCCGGCCGCTTCTCAGGGACTGATCGTTTCAGCGGCCCGGACCGCGTGATTGCTCAGACGTTGAGCAGCAGGAACTCGCGCTCCCAGGGGCTGATCACCTGCATGAAGGTCTCGAACTCGCCGCGCTTGACGCCGGCATAGAGCCCGATGAACTCCGCGCTCAGAACCTCCGCCAGGGCCGGATCCGACTCCAGCAACGAGACGGCTTCGAGAAGGCCGCGCGGCAGGTCGATCGACCCTTCGTTGGCGGTATCTTCCGTCGGCGGGCTCGGCTCGACCTGGTTCATGATGCCGAGCAGGCCGCAGCCGAGCGAGGCCGCAAGCGCCAGGTACGGATTGGCATCCGATCCCGGCAGGCGGTTCTCGACGCGCCGCGCCGCAGCATCCGAAACCGGGATGCGGAAGGCCGTCGTGCGGTTGTCGTAACCCCAGGCATTGTTGACCGGTGCCGACATTTCCGGTGTCAGACGACGGTAGGAGTTCACATAGGGCGCCATCATGACGAGCGTCTTCGGCACATAGGCCTGCATGCCGCCGATGAAGTGGAAGAACTCCTTCGAGGGCGATCCATCAGGGTTGGAGAAGACGTTCTTGCCCGTCTCTATCTCCACCACCGACTGGTGGATGTGCATGGCCGATCCCGCCTGGCCCTGCATGGGCTTGGCCATGAAGGTGGCGTAGATGCCGTGCTTCAGCGCGGCCTCGCGGATCGTGCGCTTGAAGAGGAACACCTGGTCGGCGAGTTCAACCGGGTCGCCGTGGCGCAAGTTGATCTCGAGCTGTGCGGGACCTTCCTCGTGGATCAGGGTATCGATCTCGAGCCCCTGCTTTTCCGAGAAGTGGTAGATGTCGTCGATCAGTTCGTCGAACTCGTTGATCCCTGCGATGGAATAGCCCTGGCCGCCCTGGATGGCGCGGCCGGACCGGCCCTTCGGCGGATGCAGCGGATAGTCCGGGTCCTCGTTCATGGCAACGAGATAGAACTCGATCTCAGGCGCGACGACCGGCTTCCAGCCGCGGTCGCGATACATCTTCACGACGTTCTTCAGCACGTTGCGCGGTGTATAGGGCACGCTTTCGCCCGTCGAGCCGACGATGTCGCAGATGACCTGCGCGGTCGGATCGCTCTCCCACGGCACGACGGAAAGCGTGGAAAGATCCGGCAGCAGCTTGAGATCGCTGTCGCGCGGCTCATAGCGGAAATTGCCGGTTTCTTCCGGGTAGTCGCCCGAAATCGTGTGGCGATAGAGGGCGGAAGGCAGCGCCAGCGACGTGTTCGAGGTGAATTTCGAAGAGGGCATCATCTTCCCGCGCGGGACGCCTGCAAGATCAGGCGTGATGCATTCGATATCCTCGATACCGCGGGCCCGAAGCCAGTCTGCGGCGTCCTTCCAGGTCTTTACCCCTCGTGGCACGCTGATGGAGGGAGGTACTTTTCCAGAGCGTACGGCTTTCTCGATGGTAGGGGTAACGACTTTCTTTTTGGACGGCATGACACACCGGGTTTGTTGACGATGGCGCCATCATAACCACAGAATAAACCTTGGCTAGCTCCCCCCAGGGGGTAGAAAACGCGATTTCTGCGGTATTTTCTGTTTTTTATGTCCCGATTGACTTTCTCGCGCGATAGCAGAAAGGAGAGGCAAACGGGGATTTTTGACGTGGCAGAACGGCGGGACGTCGTCATTATCGGGGCCGGTGCGGCAGGCATGATGTGCGCCATCGAGGCGGGCAGGCGGGGTCGCCGCGTGCTGGTGCTCGACCATGCCAAGGCGCCGGGCGAGAAGATCCGCATCTCCGGCGGCGGACGCTGCAACTTCACCAATATCCATGCCGGACCGAAAAACTTCCTGTCGGCCAATCCGCACTTCGCCAAATCGGCGCTCGCCCGCTACACGCCGCGCGATTTCCTCGATCTCGTCGAGCGCCACCGCATCGCGTGGCATGAAAAGACGCTGGGTCAGTTGTTCTGCGACAATTCGGCGAAGGACATCATCGCCATGCTGCTGTCCGAGATGAAGGTGGCGGGTGCGGAACTGCGGCTTTCGACTGTCATCACCGATATCGCGCATGACGGCCATTCCTTCCGCGTCGCCACGGAGCACGGCCTCATCGAGACGGCCTCGCTGGTGATCGCCACCGGCGGCAAGTCGATCCCGAAAATGGGCGCGACGGGGTTTGCCTATCGCGTCGCCGAGCAGTTCGGCCTGGCCGTTACGGAAACCCGCGCCGGTCTCGTGCCGCTGATGCTCGATCCGGCGACGCTTGCCGCGCATGAAGGCCTGCCCGGCGTCGCCGTTGATGTCATCGCGCGCCACGGCAAGATGGAATTTGCGGAAGCCGCCCTCTTCACCCATCGCGGCCTCAGCGGCCCCTCCATCCTGCAGATCTCTTCCTATTGGCGTGAAGGCGAGGAGATCTCGCTTCACATCCGCCCGGATCTCGACTTTGCCGCCATCATTGCCGCGGCCCGCAAGCAGAACGGTCGGCAGGCGGTGCAGACGGTGCTGGCCGATCATATCCCCAAGAAGCTGGCGCAGCTTCTCGTCAGCGAAATCGGCATCGACGGGACGCTTGCCGAGCAATCGGGAAAACGCATCGAAGCGCTCGTGCAGAAGCTGCGTGACTGGCGTTTCCGCCCGCCGGGTTCGGAAGGCTATCGCACGGCGGAAGTCACGCTCGGCGGCATCCATACGGCCGCGCTCGATTCCCGCAGCATGGCGGCGAAGGCCGTGCCTGGGCTCTATTTCGTGGGCGAGGCGGTGGATGTGACCGGTTGGCTCGGCGGCTATAATTTTCAATGGGCCTGGGCGTCCGGCCATGCGGCCGGCCTGGATGCCTGAACCCACGGCGCAGGAATAGCGATACGGTCTTTACCGCCCGTTAAGACCTCGCGTCGGATGCTGCTCGAATGTCGGCGTTTCCCGCCTTCGGGAAACAACATGATGTAGGCCGGCTGGCCGGATCATCCGGGTTACCTGTTATCGCGTAACGGAGTATCGCCGCATGCCTGAAAGACATCGCCCCGCTCGTGCTGTCGCCATTGCCGCTGCTGAAGAAAGCCGCCGCCGCCTCGTTTCCATCGGGATCAACTGCGCGCTTGCCGCCCTTCTCGTCGCAGTGCTCGCCATAGCCGCGCTCTGACGTTTCCCGCACCGTCACAAATCGGTTTAAATTGGTGATGGAATTTTAAAGATTGCCGCCGATTATCTCGCGATAGGGTTCCGGAAGCCGCGTCCGATTGTGGATGCATGCGGCATGCAATGACTGCTCCCCCGGATACGCGGCACTGCGGCCGCATGAAGTCGGTAATCCGGCGTCCGAATCCTGGGGAGGCCTTAACCAAGGGCAGGGGTGGAGCACGCCGACAACGGATGTTCCGCTGATGTTTATTGATCGCATTCTTGCACGATTCAAGATCCAGACGAAGGTTCTGGTCTTCATCCTGCCGTTCGTGCTCTCGATCTGTGCCGTGGGCTTTACCGGGCTTTACGCCTCCGGTCTTTTGCAAGGCCGCATGGAAAATTCCAACAGCGTCCTCCAGTCGCTGAGCGGCTTCAAGGACGTTTATGCCGGTATGAACCGGTTCCTTCAGAACACCAGCGAAGAGACCCGTGACGCGGTCAACGAGCGGCTGAAGGCCCAGGTGGCCCTGCTGCGCCAGACGATGGACGGCCTGACGCCCGACGTCGATGCCTCCAAGCTCCTGGACGCCCAGAAGCAGACCAAAGATATCGAAGCGCGCATGGATGGGCTGTGGCTGCTCTATGTGAACGAGAACAAGCTGCACGAGAAGATGACCAAGAACCTGGGCACTCTCTCCAGCGAGCAGGTCAAGATCCTCGACGAGGCGACGAAGCTGCAGCGCACCGTGCGGCAGAACGAGAATGCCGCAAAGAGCATGCTCCGCGAGGCCGAGCGCCTGACGGCGGCCAGCAAGTTCTTCGGTGATCTCCTCTCCGAATTCAGCCGCGGTGCGACGCCTGACGACAAGATGAAGGTCATCAAGGAACGTTTTCCCTTCATTTCGAAGAGCGAGCGTTCCATCTTCGCGATCCTGCCGAAGAACCAGAAGGTCGTCTCCATCACCATTCGCAATACGATCGAAGAACTGGCGGGTTTCCTGTCGTCGTCGGATCCGGCTGACGTTACCGTGCCGGAAATCGCACGCCGCGTGAACCGTTTCCGTCAGGTCACCATCCAGCTCCAGGGTGCTGCTGCCGAAAAGATGCGTGAAGCGACCCGCATCTTCGGCGAACTCGACGAGCCGATCATCAAGTCCGAGGCGGTTCTCGCCTCCACGCGCAAGCTGGTGACGTCGATCGACGACATCGAACTGGCGGCCGTGCGCTTCCTCGGCCAGACATCCGATGAAAACCGCGTGAAGCTGCTCGGCAATCTCTCCATGCTGCACATCGACATGAAGGGCCTGCGCGGCACCGCAAGCGGCCTGCCGTTCTTCGACACGGTCGATGAAACGCTGACGCCGGTGCTGGAGCGGATCGAGGCTGACAGCGATTCCCTCGTGAAGATCAGCACGCAGCGAAACGCAGACTTCGATGCCGCCGGCCAGTCCATCGATTCCATCTGGAACCTGCTCAGCCAGTTTGCCGAGGAACAGAAGACCAGCGCCGGCACGGAACGCGAAAAGGCCAACCAGGTTTCGGTCCTTGCGACCGTCGTGGGTGCCGCTATCGCCGTGCTTGCCGGTATTGCTCTGGTCTTGACGCTGAAAGGTCCGATCGGCCAGATCACCGGCGCCATGCGCCGCCTGGCCGATGGTTTCCTCGATACCGGCATATCAGGCGAAGGCCGCGCCGACGAAATCGGCGACATGGCTCGCGCGCTCGGTGTGTTCAAGGAAAACGCCCTGTCGAAGATCCGCGTGGAAGCCGAAAGCGAGCAGCAGCGTGCCGAGGCGGATGCCGAGCGCACCCGCAACGATGCGGAAAAGCAGGCCCTCGACCGGCAGATCGACTTTGCCGTGAACGCGCTTGCCGCCGGCCTCGGCCGTCTCGCCCAGGGCGACCTGTCGCGCCAGATCGATACGCCGTTTACCGGCCGTCTCGAACAGCTGCGCCAGGACTTCAACGTCTCGCTCGAACGTCTCCAGGATACGCTCGGCCAGATCCGCAACAACGCGATGTCGATCCAGCGCAGCGGCTCCGACATGCTGCAATCGGCCGATGCGCTCTCCAAGCGCACCGAAGCGCAGGCCTCTTCGCTGGAAGAGACCGCGGCTGCCGTCGAGCAGATCACGGTAACGGTTCGCTCCTCCGCCGAGCGGGCGCATGAGGCCAATGTCGTCGTCGGCGCCACCAAGCGCAGCGCCGACAGTTCAGCCTCCGTCGTCAACAACGCGATTGCCGCCATGGGCCGCATCGAGGGCGCCTCGCGCCAGATCGAGCAGATCATCGAGGTCATCGACGACATCGCCTTCCAGACGAACCTGCTGGCGCTGAATGCCGGTATCGAAGCGGCACGGGCCGGCGAGGCCGGCAAGGGCTTTGCCGTCGTGGCGCAGGAAGTGCGCGAGCTTGCCCAGCGTTCGGCCAGTGCTGCCCGCGAGATCAAGGGTCTGATCGAAAAATCGACGAGCGAGGTCAGCGCCGGTTCGCATCTCGTGCAGGAGACGGGCTCCGTGCTCGCCTCGATCAGCCAGCAGATCGTCACCGTCAGCCAGCATGTGGACATGATGGCGACGGCGAGCCGCGACCAGGCGGCCGCTCTTCAAGAGGTCAACGGTTCCGTCAACCAGATGGACCAGATGACGCAGCAGAACGCCTCGATGGTGGATCTCACGACCACCGCCAGCCGAAAGCTCGCCGGCGATGCCGACACGCTGATGATGCTGGTCGAGCAGTTCCGCCTCGAGGCGGACGAACACGCGGTCTACCGCGCAGCCTGACCGGACGGTTTCGAAGAAATGGAGAAAGGCCCGGCATTGCCGGGCCTTTTTCATCTGGCAAGTCCGAAGGCCTTCGCGATGCGGCGGAGCCGGGCGCGGATTGGGTGCTCCTCGATCAGGTGATCGAATTCGTGTTTGCGGCGGGCGTCGTTTTTGGCTAGCTCGAAGAGCATGACGAGGCCGAACATGTCGTGCATGGCTGTCTCCTTCATAGAGGCAACAGGAAGCCGTGGCGCGTGAGCGCGCGAAGACTGCCGTCGGGGGAGGATTGGCGCCGGGAAGGATTGGCCCCGGGCGCCTTGTTTACGGTTTGAATCTATCCTTCAAAATCGCATTCAAGAACGTCGAATTCCGTGTTATGTTTTTCATCGATGAAAGACATGTCCTGGGAATCCTACCGCATCTTCCTTGATGTCGCCCGGCAGGGCGGGTTGACGGGCGCCGCGCAGGCGACCGGCCTCAGCCCCGCCACCGTGGGGCGACGGGTGTTGCAGCTGGAAGAGGCGACGGGACGGGCGCTTTTCCTGCGCAGCCAGACCGGCTACCGGCTGACCGCTGAAGGGCAGGCGTTGTATGAACGGCTTCTCGGCATGGAGGCGATTGCCCGCGGCGTCGAAAGCTGGCGGCAGGAAGGGCAGGGCACGAGTACGGTGCGCGTCATGGCCGGCACCTGGGTCACATGGCTCATCTGCGAAAACATGTCCGCCATCTGCACCGGCAAGGATCCCTTCCGTCTTGATCTCTCCGTGTCGGAGCGCCGCGCGACGCTGACGCATCGCGAGGTGGATGTCGGCCTGCGCGCCGTCGAGCCGACCGAGCCGGCCCTGATCAGCCGTCCGTCGGGCGATGTCGCCTATGCCGCCTATCGGCGCAAGAATGCCGGTGATGCGCTGGCCGACCGCTGGCTGGCCGTTTCGGAGGACGATGCGGTCTCGGCCTATCTGCGTTGGCCGCATGAGCGAGTGAGACATTCCATCGCCGTCATCGTCAGCCGCCCGCGCTCGTTGCTCGATCTGGCGCGATCCGGCGCGGGGCAGGCGGTGCTGCCCTGTTTCGTCGGCGATCTCGACCCGGATCTGGAGCGTGCGGGTGAGGAAATCCGCGAACTGCGGCATCACCAGTGGATCGTCGCCAACAGCGAGGACCGGCATCGCCGCGACATCCGCACCGTCTCCGACCGGCTGTTCCGGCTCCTGAAGAGCCATGGCGATCTCTTCGCCGGCAAACGGCCGAGCCGGACATAAAAATCCCCGGCGCAGGGAACGCCGGGGATTTTCTTTGACTGGATGGTGCCTGTCAGCCGCGACCCTGCGTCACGATGACCGGGATCAGCAGGTCGCCCCAGTTGCCCTCGCCACCATGGTGGCGGGCGGAGCGGACGAGCTCGACCGAGACGCCGGCCTCGACCGCCTTCATGACGGACTGGTTGAGGCGGTGCAGGTCGTTGGCGACCATGCGGATCATGGCCTGCTGGTCGGGGGTCATGGCGGAAGCCTGTTCTTCAGCGCGTTCCTTGACTCGGGTCTGGACTGTCATGGCATTTCTCCTCTTATAACGGGGTTTTTGAAGGGCTGATGGGGATGGTTTATTCTGCGGCCGGGCGGAACTGCTCGTGCTCGGTCGATTCATGCATGGCGGTCGTCGAGGACTGGCCGCCGGTGATGGCCATGGAGACGGCATCGAAATAGCCGGTGCCGACT
>CBFGOD010000140.1:0-9807 GCA_965650295.1 uncultured Shinella sp.
CCTCATCACTATCGACCCGGCCGACGCCAAGGACCACGACGACGCCGTCTATGCCGAGCCGGACACCTCGCCGGACAATCCGGGCGGCGTGATCGTCACCGTCGCGATTGCCGATGTCAGCTATTATGTCCGCCCGAAATCGGCGCTCGATCGCGAGGCGCAGAAGCGCGGCAACTCGGTCTATTTCCCGGATCGGGTCGTGCCCATGCTGCCGGAGCGCATTTCCAACGATCTCTGCTCGCTGAAGGAAGGCGTCGACCGGCCGGCGCTCGCTGTGCGCATGGTCTTCTCCCATGAAGGCCGCAAGGCGAGCCACACCTTCCACCGCATCATGATGAAGAGTGCGGCCAAGCTCTCCTACCAGCAGGCACAGGCGGCAATCGACGGCGCACCCGACGACAAGACCGGCCCGATCCTCGAGACGATCCTGAAGCCGCTCTGGCAGGCCTACAAGATCATGACGGTCGGCCGCAACCGCCGCCAGCCGCTCGAACTGGACATGCCCGAGCGGAAGATCCTGCTGAAAGCGGACGGCACCGTCGACCGGGTCTTCGTGCCGCCGCGGCTCGATGCGCACAAGCTCATCGAAGAGATGATGATCCAGGCCAATGTCTCGGCCGCCGAGACGCTGGAGAAGAAGAAGCAGGCCCTGATCTACCGGGTGCACGATGCCCCTTCGCTTGCCAAGCAGGAGGTGCTGCGCGAATTCCTGCAGACGCTCGACATATCCCTCGTCAAGGGCGGCAACATGCGCTCGAACCATTTCAACGGCATCCTCGCCAAGGTGGCGGACAAGCCGTTCCAGGAGATGGTCAACCAGATGGTGCTGCGCTCGCAGAGCCAGGCGATCTACAGCCCTGAGAATATCGGCCATTTCGGCCTGAACCTGATGAAGTACGCCCACTTCACCTCGCCGATCCGCCGCTATGCGGACCTGATCGTGCATCGTGCGCTGGTGGGCTCACTCGGGCTCGGCGAAGGCGGCATCACGCCGGACGAAGAAGCCGTGCTCGACGATATCGCGGCGGAGATCTCGACCTTCGAGCGTCGTGCCATGGCGGCCGAGCGCGACACGGTCGACCGGCTGATCGCACACCATCTTGCCGAGCGTGTCGGCGAGGAATTCGACGGCCGCGTCTCCGGCGTCACCAAGGCGGGACTTTTTGTCACCCTGCCGGAATATGGTGCCGACGGGTTCGTGCCTATATCTATGCTTGGACGCGATTATTATATCTACGACGAGGCCCATCAGGCCCTGTCCGGTGAGAAGACCGGGCTCGGCTACCGCCTCGGCGATACGGTGCGCGTCAAACTCGCGGAAGCCGTGCCGCTTGCCGGCGCGCTGCGGTTCGACATGATCAGCGAAGGACGCAAGATGCCGACGGCGGTGCGCTCCTTCCACAAGTCAGGCCGGCGCAAGGGCGGCGAGACGCGGCGCCAGCCGGGCACGCGCCCGCCACGCGGACGACGCTGAACAGTTCCGGCAAGGAAGGACAGGATATGCAGGCGAACGAGACCGACGGCAGAACGCTGCATTTCGGCGACACCGCAAGCGACAAGCCGGCGGAGCGCCCAGTCGGCCGCGCCATCAAGCGCGGCATGCTGAACCGCTGCCCGGCCTGCGGCACCGGCCGCCTGTTCAAGTCCTTCCTCAAGCCGATCGAAAACTGCGCCGCCTGCGGCGAGGACTACACGCACCAGCGCGCCGACGACCTGCCGCCCTATCTGGTTATCACCATCGTCGGCCATATCGTTCTCGGCGGCTATATGGCGACGGATCTCGTCTGGCCGCTCACCACCTGGCAGCATCTCGCCATCTGGGCGCCGATCACCGTCATCCTCTCCCTCATCATGCTCCAGCCCGTCAAGGGCGGGACGATCGGCCTGCAATGGGCGGTCAGGATGCACGGTTTCGGCGAAAAGCCCGATGCCGATGAGGATGCAACGCCCGCGTACCGCGACACGACCGCATGACACCTGTCCGTCCCGTCGATGCAGCCTCCATCCTGCTTCTCGACCGGTCGGGCGGGACGATACGGGTGCTGGTCGGCAAACGCAGCAGCAGGCATGTCTTCATGCCCGACGTCTATGTCTTTCCCGGCGGCCGGCGCGATGCAGGCGACCGTCTCGTTTCCATCGCAAGCCCCCTCAACCCGCTGGCGCTGGAGCGCATGGCCGTGCGCGTGCCGCGCTGTTCTGGCTCGCGGCTGCGGGCACTCGCCGTCGCAGCACTGCGGGAGCTTTACGAGGAAGCCGGGCTCAGCGTCGGTGCCCCGCTTGCCGACGCGCCCGAAGGCGGACTGCCGTTCCGTCCCGATCTCTCGAACCTGCGTTTCCTCGCCCGCGCCATCACGCCCACCGGCATGGTGCGACGCTTCGATACGCGCTTCTTCACGCTCTTTGCCGACGAGGCCGGCATCGATCCTGCGGGTGCGGCCGCCAGCCATGAGCTGGAAGACGTACGCTGGGTGGATATTTTTGACCACAAGGGCATCGAGATGCCCGACATAACCGTCTTGATCCTTGAAGAGCTTCAAAAAAGCATTCAGGAAGACAAGTCTCTCCCGTTCGGAAGGCCGGCGCCGCTCTATCGCAAGAAGCGCGGTCACTTCCTCCGGGACCTGCTTTAAGGGTCGACCACATATGACGCAGCCGCAATCGGGCACCTCCGGCCCGGTGGAGCACATCCACTGGCGATCCCTCATCGCAGCCGTCGCCGCCATTTCCGCCGTCGGCATCGCCATCGGGCTCGGCCTGCCGCTGCTGTCCATCATCATGGAAAAGCGCGGCATTTCTCCCACGATGATCGGCATCAACTCCGCCATGGCCGGTGTCGCCGCCATGGCCGCCGCTCCCTTCACCACGCGGCTGGCACATGCCTGGGGCACATCGACCACGATGCTTCTGGCCATCCTGCTGTCGGCGATCAGCGGCCTCGGCTTCTACTATATCGAGAATTTCTGGCTGTGGTTTCCGCTGCGCCTCGTCTTCCACGGCGCGATCACCACGCTGTTCATCCTGTCCGAGTTCTGGATCAATGCCGCCGCCCCTCCACGGCGCCGCGGTCTCGTGCTCGGCATCTATGCGACGGTGCTGTCGCTCGGCTTCGCCACCGGCCCCCTGCTCTTCTCGATCCTCGGCAGTGACGGCGTGCGCCCCTTCGCGGTCGGCGCCCTGATCATTCTCGTCGCGGCCATTCCCATCTTCATTGCCCGCAGCGAAAGCCCCGTCATCGACGAGAAGCCGGAGCTGCATTTCATGCGCTACATCCTTCTCGTGCCCACGGCGACGGCGGCCGTCTTCATCTTCGGCGCCGTGGAAGTGGGCGGCCTGTCGCTCTTCCCGATCTACGCCACCCGGGCCGGCTTCAGCGAGCCGCAGGCGGCCCTCCTGCTCACGGTGATGGGCATCGGCAACATGGCCTTCCAGATCCCGCTGGGCATGCTCTCCGACCGCATGAAGGATCGCCGGCGCCTTCTCACCATCATGGCCGTCATCGGCCTCGTGGGCGCGCTGTCGCTGCCCTGGGTGTCGCAGAACTGGGTGCTGATGGCGGTCGTGCTGCTTTTGTGGGGCGGCTGCGTGGCCGGTCTCTACACGGTCGGCCTCAGCCATCTCGGTTCGCGACTCGTCGGCGCCGACCTTGCGGCAGCCAATGCGGCCTTCATCTTCTGTTATGCCGTTGGCACGGTGGTCGGTCCCCAGGCGATCGGCGCGGCGATGGATGTCTCCGGCAATGACGGTTTTGCCTGGGCAATCGTCGCATTCTTCGGCTTTTACCTCGTACTTTCCCTGGGTCGGATCGTTTTCCGGCCGAAACGGGGTTGACTTTTCGGGCGCGATTTGTAGTTTCCGCCCAGATTTAAGCCGTGGAGCAGACTGGCTGTCCGCGGCTTCGTTTTTGATAAAGGCAGGACGACCATGGCCAAGGCTACCACCATCAAGATCAAGCTGCTGTCGACGGCCGACACCGGTTTCTTCTACGTAACGACGAAGAACAGCCGTACGATGACCGACAAGATGACCAAGACGAAGTACGATCCGGTCGCAAAGAAGCACGTCGAATTCAAGGAAACCAAGATCAAGTAATCTTGGGAGCCTTTTCAGGTTCGCAAAGGCGCTGGGCGGAAACGTCCGGCGCCTTTCCTATTTTAGCACATTGAAATGCAACCTGTCGAAAGAGATAGAATCAAAAACGCCGCTCCCTGGACGGGAGCGGCGTTGAACGGTGGTCGGTCAGGTACGACGACGGCACGAGGATTCCGTATTTGTCGTAACCGACCGACCGACCCCACGACCCAGGAAATGCGGCGGACCTAGCATCATGGGGTAACCGGTTGTGCGGGCTTGTTTGCCGCCCATGAGTTGAACATTGCGCTAAAACGAAAAAAAATCAACGAATTCTTAACGTTTCCGCCGGGCTCCTTGTCTCATAGTTAACCGGCGAGCGCCCGACTGTCTCAGCAAGCGGCATTTGCGTCATAGAAGACAACAGCGGGCCACCCCCTGTAAAGCAACCATCGGGCGTGACGACTGCAACCCAGATAAATGACCGCGCCTCCGCACGGTCAGATTGCATTCAAATCAACCCATTGATATCCGTCATCAAAAATGAAAAGCATGCTATATAGAAGAATTTCGCTGCGGGAAGGCAATCGTCAGTCGTCTTGAGACGTTACGCAACGAGAGCCTTCCGTAAGGGCAAGTGCCCGAAAACATAGGCATTTGCTCAAAAGATTGTGAAAGCTGTGGAAAACGGAAATCCAAGCCGATTCGAGGCGGCTCAGGCGGCGGCAGCGACCACGCGGTTGCGGCCGGAGCGCTTGGCCTCGTAGAGCGCGGTGTCGGCACGCTTGAGCAGACCATCCGGGCTATCGCCGGCCGGAAGAACGGAAGCGATACCCATGGAAGCGGTGATCGAGAGCATAACATCCGTGCCGGGAATGCGGAACGGCTCCCGCTCGACGATCGCCCGGAGACGTTCCGCCACGCCGGCCGCCATTTCAGGCGACGTATCGGGCATGACGAGCACGAACTCCTCCCCGCCATAACGGCAGGCAAGGTCGGCGCCGCGCACGGCGGACCGCACACGGTTGGCAAATTCCCGCAGCACCGCATCGCCGGCATCGTGGCCATAGGTGTCGTTGACCGATTTGAAGCGGTCGATATCCGTGATGCAGACCGAGAGCGGCCGGCCGCGCGCCGTCGCACGGTCGATCAGGAGCTTCATGTGATTGTCGAGGTAGCGGCGATTGTGCAGGCCGGTCAGGCCGTCCGTCACGGCAAGCTCGATCGTCTGGCGCACACTTGCGCGCAGACGGTCGTTGCAGCGCTTGCGGCGGATCTGGGTGAGGCTGCGGGCGATCAGCTCGTTCGGGTCGATCGGGCGGATCAGGTAGTCCGTGACACCGAGATCGAGCGCCCGCACGACCATGTCGTCGTCACCCTGTTCGGCGATCAGCAGGATCGGCAGGAAGCGCGTGCGCTCCAGCGACCGCAGCTGCGAGCAGAGACGCAGCGGATCGTAATCCGTGAAATTGGCATTGACGATGACAAGCTCGTAATTGCTCTCGGCCGCCTGGAACAGCGCCGCCTGCGGATCGGACATGCAGGTGACTTCGGCAATGGGTTTTAGGGCGCGTGCAACGCGCTCCTGCGAACTCGCACGACCATCGACCAGCAGAACGTCGCCCGGCTCGTCGCCGAGATTGCTGTCGAGCCCGTCTTCCATCGAGATGGCGCGCGCGGTCATCGCCCGCATGCGCAACTCATCCGTCAGCGTCTTGAGACGCACGAGGCTTTTTACCCGCGACATCAGCTGCAGGTCGTTGACCGGCTTGGTGAGGAAATCGTCGGCGCCGGCCTTCAGGCCACGTACCCGGTCGGACGGCTGGTCGAGCGCCGTGACCATGACGACGGGAATATGCGCGGTGCGCGGATTGGCCTTCAGCCGCTCGCAAACCTCGAAACCGTCGATACCGGGCATCATGATGTCGAGCAGGATGAGATCGACCTGGGTGCGTTCGCAGATCGACAGCGCATCATAGCCGTTCTCGGCCGTCAGCACGTCGAAATATTCCGCCAGCAGCCGCGCTTCGAGCAGCTTCACATTGGCGGGAATATCATCGACGACAAGGATGCGTGCTGTCATGATCTCGCCCCTGCCTCACGCGTCGCCGAGATAGGTTTTGATCGTCTCAATGAATTTCGGCACGGAAATCGGCTTGGAGACATAGGCCTCGCAGCCGCCCTGCCGGATGCGTTCCTCGTCGCCCTTCATCGCAAAGGCCGTAACCGCGATGACGGGGATGACATGAAGCTCGTCGTCCTCTTTCAGCCATTTGGTGACTTCGAGGCCGGAGACTTCCGGAAGCTGGATATCCATCAGGATCAGGTCGGGACGATATTTACGTGCAAGATCAAGGGCTTCCATACCATTCCGGGTCTGGATGGTCGTGTAGCCGGATGCCTCGATAAGGTCCCGGAAGAGCTTCATGTTGAGCTCGTTGTCCTCGACAATCATGACCTGCTTGGGCATCGTGCGTCCCTGTTCCTCTGACCGGCCTTGAAACCCACCGGGAGATGGATAAGTTGCGGCAAAGCCGAAATCACCCAGCCTGACCGCAGCCACGTTAGCGTCACTTGGTTGATTAAAAGGTAAATTTCCCGAGGGAAAAGAATGAAAAGCCAAAAAGATACACCTGCGACCGAGGCCGCGGAGGCAACCGCCGTCGCCATCCTCGGCTGGCTTGCCGGCGAGCCGGAACTCCTGTCGCGTTTCCTCGCGCTGACGGGTGTCACCCCGTCCGACGTCCGCAATGCCGTCAACGATCCGGGCTTTCTCGCCGGCATCGTCGATTTCCTGATGAGCCATGAGCCGACGCTGATGGCCTTCAGCGAAGCGACCGGCATCAAGCCGGAGGCCGTCGTGCACGCCCATGCGGTGCTCTCCGGCCCCGCCGACTGGTGAGCCGGCGGCCTGCGACGCTCTTCGGGCGGCTGTCTGTGTACGCTCATGCTATCAGCCCCGGCAGCTATTGAGACTCGTGAATTTAGCTACTAATGTCGCGATGTTCAATATTTGTTCCTGATCATGAGCATCGCCACCACGCGCTTTCCGGGCTTCTGTCGCGACTGCCTGACCGGGCAGAAGGCAGGCCTGCGCCGTTGCCATGCCTGCGGCAGCCCGCGCCTGCTCTATCATGACGAACTCTACGACCTGACGCTGGCGCATATCGACTGCGATGCCTTCTATGCGGCCGTGGAAAAGCGCGACAATCCCGAGCTTGCCGACAAGCCCGTCATCATCGGCGGCGGAAAACGCGGCGTCGTCTCCACCGCCTGCTATGTCGCGCGCATCCATGGCGTGCGCTCGGCCATGCCGATGTTCAAGGCACTGGAGGCCTGCCCCAACGCCATCGTCATCCCGCCGGATATGGAGAAATACGTCAAGGTCGGCCGCGAGGTGCGCGCCATGATGCAGGACCTGACACCGCTGGTCCAGCCGTTGTCCATCGACGAGGCCTTTCTGGAACTGAAGGGCACGGAGCGCCTGCACCACGATCCCCCTGCCCGCGTGCTTGCCCGCTTCGTCCAGCGCGTGGAGAAGGAGGTCGGCATTACCATCTCCGTCGGCCTTTCCTATTGCAAATTTCTCGCCAAGGTCGCCTCCGATCTCAACAAGCCGCGCGGCTTTTCCGTCATCGGCGAGAAGGAAGCGCTGGATTTCCTGAGGGATAAGCCGGTGCGCCTCATCTGGGGCGTCGGAAAGGCCTTTGCGGAGACGCTGGAGCGCGACGGCATTCGCAGTGTCGGGCAACTCCAGACCATGGAAGAAACCGACCTGATGCGCCGCTACGGCGTGATGGGCAAGCGGCTGTTCAATCTCTCGCGCGGCCAGGACGACCGCGAAGTCCACCTGAACGATGCGGCCAAGAGCGTATCGTCCGAGACCACGTTCTTCGACGACCTTTCCAGCTATGACGAACTCGTCGCGCATTTGCGCCGTCTCAGCGAGAAGGTTGCCGCGCGCCTGCGCAAATCCGGCATTGCGGGGCACACGGTCGTGCTGAAGCTGAAGACCGCCGATTTCAAGAGCCGGACGCGCAACCGCAAGCTCGAAGACCCGACCATGCTCGCCGACCGCATCTTCCGCACCGGCATAGAACTGCTGCGCAAGGAGACGGATGGCACGAAGTACCGCCTGATCGGCATCGGCGTCAGCGATCTCACCGATCCCGGCCGCGCCGACCCGCCCGACCTCGTCGATCCCGCCGCCAGCCGCCGTGCGGCGGCCGAGGCCGCGATGAACACGCTGCGCGACAAATTCGGCAAGGCGAGTGTCGAGACCGGCTATACGTTCGGCAAATCCGGCCCCGACCGCTTTCACGGAAAATTGACCTTCAAGACCGCCGGAAAAATCGACGACCCCACCGAATAAATCCCGGCAAACCGGCGTTCTCCCCTGCATCGGGTTGGCACAGATCGGGGGATCGGCCGGGTGCATCAAGCCTTCCTTAAATCGGATGCACTACGCTTGCCGTCGGTTTGTATTGCGTACGGATGGGTAACATGAAGTTTCGCCTGGCGACTGGCATGAGCATACTTGGCCTGCTGTTGAGCTGCGGTACCGCGCTTGCGGGCACGCTCGAAGGGCCGCTCCAGATCATCGTGTCGAAAGATCTGCAGGAACTGAAAATCTACGATGGCGACGTGGTCGTCGCCACCTCGCATGTCTCCACCGGCAAGGCCGGCCATTCGACGCCGACCGGCATCTTCTCGATCCTGGAGAAGAAGCGCACGCATTTCTCCAACATCTATGACAGCGCGCCGATGCCCTTCATGCAGCGGCTCACCTGGTCGGGCATCGCGCTGCACGCCTCCAACAGCGTGCCATCCTACCCCGCCTCGCACGGCTGCGTGCGCCTGCCGAACGCTTTTGCCAAGACGCTGTTCAGCGTGACGCGGCGCGGCGGCCATGTGCTGATCACCGACCGTGAGATCGCGCCGCAGGAAATCGTTCATGCCGCGCTGTTCAAGCCCGTCGTCGTCGTGCCCGATACGCCGCTTCTCTCCGAGGCAGGCTTGCGGCCTGGTCTGATGGAGGCCGGAGAAAAGGCCGTCGAGGTCGCGATGACCGATCCGAAGCCGGAAATCCTGACGCCGATCGTGCAGAAGACCGAGCAGGACCCGATCCGCATTCTCATCACCCGTCGCGGCGACCGCGAAATGATGATCGACCTGCAGACGATGCTGACCACGCTCGGCTATGACGCGGGAATACCGGACGGCTTGCACGGCAAGCAGACCGTGATCGCCATCCGCGCCTTCCAGCTTGCCGAAGGCCTCAAGGAAGACGGCATGGTGACGCCGGAGCTCGTCGCCGCCGTCTACGCCAAGGCCGGCAAGGGCACGCCGCCGAACGGCCAGATCCTCGTGCGCCAGAAGTTCAAGCCGCTGGTCGAGGCCGCCATCACCATCCGCAACCCGGAAATCGCTCTCGGCACCCATTTCCTGCTCGCCCGCGACGTCGATAGTGACAAGGGCAAGGCGGACTGGTTCGGCGTCAGCGTCGACAACCAGCTCTCATCCACCACACTGAAGCGCCTCGGCATCACCACGGAAGCCGACGCCACGCAGCCGGACGTGCTGGCAAAAACGCTCGATCGGCTGGACATCCCCGCCGACACGCGCCTGCGCATTTCCGAACTGATGGGCGAAGGCGCCTCGCTGTCGATCTCCGACACGGGCCTTGGCCCCGAGACCGGCGACGGCACGGACTTCATCACCGTGACGCGCAAGGTGCAG
>CBFGOD010000141.1:0-9805 GCA_965650295.1 uncultured Shinella sp.
CGGTTCCGCAGGGCGAGCGGTCGACGCGGCCGGGCCACATGGTGGTGGCGGTACGCACGGTCCCATCAGGGTCGCGATCACGGAACATGACATAGGCGATGCCATTGATTTCCGGGATTTCCGGATGCACGACCTTCATCGACTTGTTGATGAGATCCTTCAGCGCCATGCCGGCATCGACCAGCGCGCGGGCATTGGCCTTTTCGATCTTGGTGCCGATCTGATCGACATCGACCAGGGCATAGAAGATGCCGCCATAGGAGATGTCAAAGCGCACGCGGCCCCAATGCGGCGTGTCGATCTCGACATCCAGCGCCTCGACGAAGGACGGCACCATGGTGAGCTTGACCTTCTCGCAGCGGCCGTCGCGGCAGGTCGCCGTCGCCTTGACGAGGCCGGCGGCGGTGTCAAGCACGACGACCGTTTCCGGTTCCTTCATCTCGACGATGCCGGATTCGAGCAGCGCGGTCGTGATGCAGATCGAGTTGGAGCCCGAGGAGGCATGCGCCTGGTCGGCCTGCAGGATGATGAAGCCGGCATCGGCCTCCGGGCGCTTGGCCGGCAGAAGCAGGTTGACCGAACCGGTCGCGGCCGCGCGCGGCTCCAGGCACAGGAAGCGGCGCAGGCTGTCATCGACCGTGTTGATGTAGTTGAGCTGCTCGGCAATCGTGTTGCCGGGGATCTTCGGCACGCCGCCGATCGCCACCTTGCCGATCTCACCCTCGCAATGAACGTCCAGCAGCTGGATCGTGCGCTTCCATCTCATGTCGCTATGCTCCGTTTGGCCGGCCCGCCGGCCGTATGAATCTTCTGATATATCAGATCGTCACGCGTTCCAACTGCTTTTCATGCAACACGTTCGCACGCTACGAATGCATCCCGCGCAGGCTTCATTCTGCGCCCGAAACAGCCCCGCCGCGAGACCCTTTCATGACCAAGCTCATTGTCTTTACCGACCTGCACATGGTGCCCGAGGGTACGAAGATCATCGGCCTCGATCCCTATCAGCGGCTGCTCGCCGGCATCGAGCATGTCAACCGTTACCATGCCGATGCCGACCGGGTGATCTTCACCGGCGACCTGACGCACCGCGCCGACACGCTGTCCTATGAGCGCCTGCATGGCCTGCTCGCCAAACTCGTGCCGCAGGCCGCCATCACCATCGGCAACCACGATTATCGCGACCGCTTCCTGGAAACCTTTACCCATGTGCACCCGGACGAGAACGGCTTCGTACAGCAGGCGATCGATTTTCCCGACTGCCGCGTCGTGCTGCTCGACACACTCTTCGCCCCGCCCTACGACTATCCGCTGAGCCATGCCGGCTATCTCTGCGAGAGGCGCCTTGCCTGGCTCGACAAGACGCTGGCGAGCGCCGGCTCCCTGCCCGTCCTTCTTTTCATGCACCACCCGCCGCACAAGACCGGCTTTACCGGCATGGACACGATCCGGCTGTCGAACGAACACGCTTTCTACGATCTGGTGCTGAAGCACGGCAATGTGCGCCACATCTTCGCCGGCCATGTGCACCGCACGATCGGCGGCTCGCATCGCGGCATTCCCTTTTCGATCTTCAAGAGCCCGGTGCATCAGCAGCCGATGCCCTTCGATGCGCCGAACGCCTCGCTTTCGGTCGATGAGCCCGCCGCCTATGGCATCGTCGTGGTGACGGAAGAGGGTCTTCAGGTGCATCACGAGGACTACGAAATCGCCAAGCGGGATTCGGCGATCGCTTGAGGCCAACGGTTACCATGCGTTACACATCGTGATGTCCTTTAGACATGATGCGGGAACCGATCCCGGCATGTCACGTTGTCTCCGCCGAAGGGGTGGGAAACCCAATCTTCGAAGGAGAAAGACATGCGTAAGTTTCTTATGGCAGGTGCCGCTCTGGCTCTCATCGGCGCCTCCGTCGCCCATGCCGACGATCGCGACAAGGAAGCGCTTGGCGGTGCTGCGATGGGTGCCGCAGGCGCGACAGCCGGTGCTGTCGTCGGCGGTCCTGTCGGTGCTGTCGTGGGTGGCGCCGTCGGCTTTGTCATTGGTGCGGAAGCTGCCGTTCCCGATGACGCCCGCGTCTATGTGATGGAAAACCCGACGCCGCCGGTCGTGCTGGATGGCCAGCTGACCGCCGATACACGCTTCAATGACACCGTCACCCTGACGCCGATCCCCGATCATCCGGATCTCGCCTATGTCTATGTCGACAACCGCCCGGTCATCGTGCGCTCGGATAGCCGCCAGGTGGTCTACGCGCCCGAGGTTGAGACGACGGCGAGCATTTCGGGCGACATTCCCGAGGCGACGATCACCTATGTGGAGCGCCACCCGGTCGAGCCCGTCGTGCTGGAAGGCCCCGTCCAGGCCGGTGCGGTGATCCCCGATACGGTGCAGATCGTCGAAGTTCCGGAAAATCCGAGCTACGGCTATATCTATGTCGACCAGCGCCCTGTTCTCGTCGACCGCAGCTCGCGCGAAGTGATCTGGGTCCGCTAACCGGACGAAGGGTAGAAATCGAAAGGGCGGCTCCTTGCGGGCCGCCCTTTTCATTTGCCGGCCTACTGTCCGGCTGCCGTGACCGCCGTGTCCCCGACCGAGCGTCCAAGGCGGCGCCACTGGTCGTCGTAGTTCTTGCGGGTGACGGGATCGAAGACGGCAATCGGCGTGGAGACGACGACGCTCGCCGCGCTGCCGACCGTCTCGGCCGTGCCGAGCGCCACCGCGCCGAGCCGGTCGCCGAAGCCCACTTCGGAATCCGTCACCGTCTGGCCGTCGATCAGCCGGTTGCCGATGAGGCGCACGACCTCGGGGCTTTCGGCGAATTTGCCGTGGTTCAGGCTGTCGCCGGATTTCAGCGCCGTCAGGTCGAGCACCGTGATGCCCTGCTTTTCCAGCATCGAGCGGTAGGGCTCCTGCGAGGGATCGATCTGGCCGAGACGGTCGACATTGCCGGAGATGCGGCGCGACAGGGTCAGCGCCCGGTCGTCCCGCGAGACGAACAGGGTGAATTGCGGCCGCTCCTTGCCCAGCGCGCGCAGCTGCTGGCCGAAGACATCGACGTCGAGATCGGGCGAGGCGAGAATGACCTGCTGGATCTTCTTCGGTACACGCCCGTTGCGGATCGCCATCTGGCGCAGCGTCTCGACCGCCAGCCACGTGCCCATCGAATGGGCCATGATGGTGATTTCGCCGACCTTCGGCGAGGCGACCGCAGCGCTCAGCAGCTCTTCCAGCGCATCGCGCGAATAGTTGGTGCTTTCCTTATCGTAGGAATAGTCGAAGATGCTGGCGCGCGAGGGCCAGGTGAAGATGATCGGCGCCGCATCCGTCTTGGAATCATGCACGATCTGCGCAAAGCGGTAGACGGCATCCTCGTAGCGGTTGTTGAAACCATGCACGAAGATCAGCACGCGCCGGCTTTTCGGCAGGTTGCGATCGAGCCAGGCGCTCCCGGCCTTCTCCTTGTCGATCGCCGTGACGCTGACCGTTGAAAAATCCTTCAGCGGATCGGCCGGCAGCTTCTTCGGCCATTGCACCTGGCCGATCTTGCGCTTGTCGTCCGGCGGAATGGAAATGGTGATGTCGCGCAGCTGGAGATCCGAGCCGCGCTCGCCGGAAAACAGCACGCCCGGCTGCTCGGAGGGTGCGCGCGTGGTCGCGACCAAGAGATCGACGGTCGAAACACCCGGCGGGGTCTCGCCGCTCGGCACCAGCACGCCCTCGGGCCGGCCGGCACAGCCCGCCAACAGAATGACCCCGGCGACAATCACGCGACGCAATACGCGCGGCATTTCGCGGTGCATCATGTCCCGCTTCCTTCCGCTTTCCAGTTCTCGCCGGTGCGGCGCACCGATTTCCCTGCTTAGCGGAGTGAGACGCGGTTTAGAAGACAAGCAGAGTGGCCGACCCCATCGACGCAGGGAGGCGTGGCATATCGGTCACGCCGGCCCGGACGACTGTCCGCCCAGCGCATCGGTGATGCGGGCGCGGCCGACGCGGATGACGTTTTCCATGGCGCGGCGCGCGCCATCCTCGTCGCGGCGGCGGATTTCCTCGACGATGCGCATGTGGGTTGCCGCGACGTCGCCGATCTTGATGCGGTCGGAAGCCGGCGAACTGAGCTTGAAGACGCCGGCCAGCGCCGCCTCGATCAGGCTGCCGACGGTGCGCATGAAGGGGTTTCGCGCGGCATCCATCACGGCGAGATGGAAGCGCAGGTCGGCCAGCGCCAAGGTTTCCGGCGTGTGCTCGGGATCGCCCATGGCGACGGCGAGCAGCATCATCTGGTTGATATCCGCCTCCGTCGCATGGCGCGCGGCGAGCGCTGCGGCCTGCGGCTCGAAGCCGAGGCGGATTTCGCTGAGATGGATCAGGAAGACATCATCGACGCCGACGGCGAAGTGCCAGGTGAGGATATCGCTGTCGAACAGGTTCCACTGGTCCTTCGGCGTCACCCGCGTGCCGATGCGGGCGCGCGGCACGACGAGGCCCTTGGCGGCGAGCGTCTTCATCGCCTCGCGGATGACGGTGCGCGACACGCCGAAGCGCGCCTCCATTTCCGCATCGCCCGGTAGCGTCGCGCCCACCGGAAACTCGCCCGCGATGATCGCCTTGCCGAGTTCGCCCACCACCTGCGAGTGGCTGGTGCGCGCCACCGCTCCGTTCATCATGGTTTCGAGCAGACCTGTTTTCCGCACCGCTTCACCCTCCGTCTAGAAACAGAGTGGGAGCGCGAGAGGCGGCGTGCGCGAGAAATCAGGCATGCCGCCTCCGCCGGTCGGTGACGTGGATCAGCCCCTTCTGCAACAGGATGAAGGCGAAGAGCAAAAGGCCGATCAGGATCTTCGTCCACCAGCTCGACAGCGAGCCGTCGAAGGTGATGTAGGTCTGGATGAGGCCCTGGATGAGGATGCCGACCAGCGTGCCCGCGATAAAGCCGGAGCCGCCGGTGAGCAGCGTGCCGCCGATGACGACGGCGGCGATGGCGTCGAGTTCCACGCCCACCGTCGCCAGCGAATATCCTGCCGAGGTGTAGAGCGAGAAGACGATGCCCGAGAGGCCGGCGAGGAAGCCGGAGAGCGCATAGATCCCGATCGTCGTGCGCCCGATCGGCACGCCCATCAGCCGCGCCGTCGCAGCACCGCCGCCGAGCGCATAGACATTGGCGCCGAAGCGGGTGCGGTGGGCAATCAGGATGCCGAGCGCGAAGACCAGCAGCATCAGCCCGCCGATCAGCGTGATGCGTCCGCCGCCGGGCAGCTTGTAATAGAGGCTCTTCAGCGTCGCATAGAACGGGTGCTTGATCGGGATCGAGTCAATCGACAGGACAAACGCCATGCCGCGCGCCAAAAACATGCCGGCGAGCGTGACGATGAAGGGCGGCATTTCCAGATGGTGAATGATCGCCCCCATCAATGCGCCGAAGGCCGTGGTGATGGCGAGCGCCAGCACGAAGGCGACGAGCGGATGGATCGATGTCGCCTGGAGCAGCACGGCGAGGAAGACGCCGGTAAAGGCGATGACCGCGCCGATGGAGAGATCGATGCCGCCCGAGAGGATGACGAAGGTCATGCCGACGGCGGCGATGCCGAGAAAGGCATTGTCCGTCAAAAGGTTGCCGATGACGCGCGTCGACAGCATGTTGGGATATTGCGCGATGCAGACGGCATAGGCGATCAGGAAGATCGCGATGGTCGCGGTGAGCGGAAGATAACGCGGGTTCATTTCGCCTCCCCGGCCGTCTTCTTGTCCGATGCGCGGGCACGGGAGAGGAAGACGAAGGCCGACTGCGCACGCGGCGACTGGATGACGAGGATCAGCACGATGATCGCCGCCTTGATGATGAGATTGAATTCCGGCGGGAAGCCCGAAAGCAGGATGCCGGTATTGACCGACTGGATGATCAGCGCGCCGATGAGCGAGGCGGCAATCGAGAAGCGCCCGCCGAGCAGCGAGGTGCCGCCGACGACGACCGCCAGGATCGCGTCGAGCTCCAGCCAGAGACCGGCATTGTTGGCATCCGCGCCGCGGATATCGGCGGCGGCAATAATGCCGGCCAAAGCGGCACAGAGGCCCGAGAGCACATAGGCCGCGATCAGCAGCACGCCCGTCGAGACACCCGAGAGCATGGAGGCGCGGCGGTTGACGCCGAGCGCCTCGATCAGCATGCCGAGCGCCGTGCGCCGCACGAGCAGCGCCACGAGCAGGCCGAAGGCGAGCCAGATGACGACCGGCATGGGCAGGCCGAACAGCGAACCGCTGCCGATGAAGATCAGCCCGGCATCGTTGAAGGTAAGGATGGCGCCTTCGGTGATCAGCTGCGCGATGCCGCGCCCGGCCACCATCAGCACCAGCGTGGCGATGATCGGCTGGATATCGAGCACGGCGACGAGGATGCCGTTCCACAGGCCGCAGAGAATGCCGGTGCCAAGCGTGATCAGGAGCGTCATGGCGAGCGAATGGCCGGAGGTGATGGCGGCAGCCGCCACCGCGCCGCAGATCGCCATAACGGCGCCGACGGAGAGGTCGATGCCCTTAGTGGCGATGACGACGGTCATGCCGATCGCGAGCAGCGCGACCGGCGCGCCGCGGTTCAGGATGTCGATCAGGCTGCCATAGAGCCGGCCGTTCTGCATTTCGAGCTTGAAGAAGCCGGGAAAGGCGATGGAGACCATCAGCAGGATGACGGCAAGTGCTGCGACCTGCGGAAACAGCCTGACCGCATAGGCCTTCAGTGTCGCGCTCATACGTCCGCCCTCCCGGCCGAGGCAGCGATCGCCTCGACGATGCCGTCGGTCGTCACCTGGTTGCCGACGAGTTCTGCGACATGCGCCCGGTCGCGCAGCACGATGACGCGGCTCGAATAGGCGACGAGTTCTTCCAGTTCGGACGAGATCACGATCAGCGACATGCCTTTCCCGCAGAGCGATTCGATGAGGCGGATGACTTCCGCATGCGCCCCGACATCGATGCCGCGCGTCGGCTCGTCGAGGATCAGGAAATCCGGGTTCGTGGCGAGCCAGCGCGCGAGGATCGCCTTCTGCTGGTTGCCGCCCGAGAGAAGCTTGATCGGCTTTTCGCGATCGCTGGTGCGGATATCGAGCGCCCTGATGTACTCGTCGGCCAGCCGGTCCTGCTCGCTGCGGCTGATCGGCCGCGCCCAGCCGCGCCGTGCCTGCAAGGCGAGCGCGATGTTTTCGCGCACCGAGAGATCGCCGATGATGCCGTCCACCTTGCGATCCTCCGGGCAGAAACCGAATTTTTCGCGGATGGCGGATCGCGGCGAGGAGAGGTCCAGCGTGCGACCGTCTGCTTCCGCCGTGCCGCTATCGGCCCGCTCGGCACCGAACAGGATTTCCGCCGTCTCGGTGCGCCCCGAACCGAGCAGGCCGGCAATGCCGACCACCTCGCCCCTGCGCACATCGAGATCGAAGGCCTGGATATGGCCCTTTCGGCCGAAATTGCGGAAGCGGAATCGGACCTCGCCGCCCTCGCCCTTCGCGCCATGCTCCGCCGCCACTTCCTGCACCAGCTCGCGGCCGAGCATCATGGCGATGAGATCGCGGCGCGGCAGATCCGCCGTGGCACGCGTGCCGACGAGCTTCCCATTGCGCAGCACGGTGATGCGGTCGGAAATGTCGTAGACCTGCTCGAGGAAGTGGGTGATGAAGATGATGCCGAGGCCGCGCTCCTTCAGGCGGCGCACGATGCGGAACAGCATCGCCACTTCATGTGTGTCGAGGCTGGCCGTCGGCTCGTCGAGGATCAGCACCTTGCCGGAGAGATCGACGGCGCGCGCAATGGCGATGACCTGCTGCACCGCCACCGAATAGGCGGCAAGCTCGGCGGTCACATCGATATCGAGATCGTATTCGGCAAGCAGCGCCTTCGCGCGCCGGTTCATGTCGCGGCTGTCGATGAAGCCGAAGCGTTTCGGCTGGCGGCCGAGGAAGAGGTTTTCGGCGACCGTCAGGTTCGGCAGGAGATTGACCTCCTGGTAAACAGTGCCGATGCCGAGGTTCTGCGCTTCCAGCGTGCTCTGCGGATCGACGTCCGCGCCATCGAGCAGGATGCGCCCGCCATCGCGGCGATAGGCGCCGGTCAGGCATTTGACGAGCGTCGACTTGCCCGCGCCGTTTTCGCCGAGCAGCGCATGGACCTCGCCGCGCTGAAGCGAAAAATCGACGCCGTCGAGCGCCCTGGCACCGGGAAAGATCTTGTCGATCGCCGTTGCCGAAAGAATGGAGGTACTCGCCTGCATGATCCCACCCGTGTGACGTCTGCCGCCCGCCGTCCCAAGGGGAGACGGCAGGCGAGCCGGCCGAACCGGCGAGAAACCGGAGAGGCCGAATGCTAAGACCGATCGCCATTCAGGCCAGGCCGCGCCGAAAACGGTGGTTTTTCGTGACCCGGAGCGCAGCGTACTCAAGTACGTGAGCACCGGAAGCGCGAAAAAGTGCCATTTGCAGGCCGGCATGGCCTGAATGTCGATTGGTCTTGGGGTAGATGCCCCGCGTCAAGTTAGGAGCCGGACGCGGGGCTCCCGGAAGGAGATCAGTAGCCGAGGCCCTTCTTCTCCTCGTAGACCTTCTGCGGATCGTCGGCCTGGGTATAGAGCTTCGATTCCGTCTGGATCCACTTCGGCGGTTCCTTGCCGTCCTTGAGGAAGGCGTCGAGCGCGTCGAGAGCGGGACCTGCCATGTTCGGCGTCAGTTCCACGGTGGCGTTGGCTTCGCCGGCCGCCATGGCCTGGAAGATATCCGGAACGGCGTCGATGGAGACGACGAGGATATCCTTGCCCGGCTTCAGGCCGGCTTCCTTGATCGCCTGGATGGCGCCGACGGCCATGTCGTCGTTATGGGCGTAGAGCGCGCAGATGTTCTTGCCGCCGTCTTCCGCCTTCAGGAAGCTTTCCATGACTTCCTTGCCCTTGGTGCGGGTGAAGTCGCCGGTCTGGCTGCGGATGATCTTCAGGTTGTCCTTGCCGGCGAGCGCCTCTTCGAAGCCCTTCTTGCGGTCGATGGCCGGCGACGAGCCCGTCGTGCCCTGCAATTCGACGACGTTGCACGGCTTGCCGGCAACGGTATCGACCAGCCACTTGCCGGCGACATTGCCTTCATGGACGAGGTCGGAGGTGACGGCCGTCAGGTAGAGATCCTTCGAGGCATCGACCGTGCGGTCGAGCAGGATGACCGGGATTTCCGCATCCTTGGCTTCCTGCAGCACTTCATCCCAGCCCGTGGCGACGACGGGGGCGATCAGGATGGCATCGACGTCCTGCGCGATGAACGAGCGCAGCGCCTTGATCTGGTTTTCCTGCTTCTGCTGGGCGTCGGCGAATTTCAGGTCGATGCCGCGCTTTTCAGCCTGCTGCTTGGTGAGCGTGGTTTCGGCAGCGCGCCAGCCGGATTCCGAACCGATCTGCGAAAAGCCGATCGTCAGGTCGGCGGCGGATGCGGCGCTGAACATCGAGGCAGCAAGGATCGTGGCACTTGCGAGTGCGATTTTGAATTTCATGATGTCCTCCCAAAGAAAGCTGCTCCTCAGCAGCAGGCGTAAAACATCATATTATATTACTATTGTAAACGGCCAAAAGTTGCCGATCGCGATTTTTTTGATCGCACCCCTCGAACGTGGATTTCAGACAGCAGGGAGAAACGCAAAAAAGCGCCGAAACGGCGCGCGAAGGACCAGCCCAAGCAGAGCGCAATCAACCAGATTGTTCAGAAAGAGAAATGGCGCACCCGAAGAGATTCGAACTCCTGACCCCCAGATTCGTAGTCTGGTGCTCTATCCAGCTGAGCTA
>CBFGOD010000142.1:0-9786 GCA_965650295.1 uncultured Shinella sp.
CGAACCGCGCGGTTCGATTTCACTTGATATGCGGGATAAAGAGGTCTATGTCAAATCGAACCGAACGGTTCAGTTCATTTTTCCATCCCAGAGAATGGTGGCATGCGCATGTCGACTTCCCATGGCGCCGGCACGGCGAAGGTTCGCCCGGTCAACGATGATTTCCAGGCTGAAACCGTCGAGGCAAAGCCGGTGACGACCGCCGAGGCGCCCGCGCCCGCCGCTGCCGTATCGGAGCCCGAAAAGAAGAAGGGCGGCCGCCGTTTCATGCTGCCGATCGTGGGCCTCGCGCTGCTGTCTGCCGCCGGTTGGTATGGTTACCAGTGGTGGACGCATGGCCGCTTCATGATCTCGACGGATGATGCCTATATCGAAGGCGATATCGCCTCCATCTCGCCGAAGGTTTCCGGTTATGTCGCAGCGGTGAATGTCGTTGCCAATCAGGCGGTCAAGGCCGGCGATCCGCTGGTTACGCTCGACGACGGCGACTATCTGCTCGCCCGTGAACAGGCCGAGGCGCAGATCGCCACGCAGAAGCTGGCGCTTCACCGCATCGACGCGCAGATCGAGGGCGCCAAGGCGAGCCTTGCCCAGGCCGAAGCCCAGAAGACGGCCTATCAGGCCGCCCTCAGCGGCGCGGAGGTCGCGGAAAAGCGCGCCAAGGAGCTGGCGGCGAAGGAAGTCGGCACGACCGCGTCGTTCGACAGTGCCACGGTTGCGCTGGATCAGGCCAAGGCCAATCTCGTCGGTGCCGATGCCAATATCGTGTCCGCCAAGGCGAGCATCGCGGTGCTTCAGGCGCAGCGCGCCGAATCAGACAGCGGCATCCGCTCGCTGGAGCTTGCCCGCGACAAGGCGGTGCGCGACCTCGGCTTCACCGTGTTGAAGGCGCCCTATGACGGCGTCATCGGTAACATTTCGGTACAGGTCGGCGACCTCGTTTCGGCCGGCGGGCGCCTTGCGGCCCTCGTTCCCGTGAAGGACCTCTATATCGAGGCGAACTTCAAGGAAACGCAGATCGCCCATCTCGTGCCGGGCTCCAAGGTGCACCTGCATGTCGATGCCTATGAGCAAGACGATATTCTCGGCACCGTCGAGTCCATTGCGCCGGCCTCCGGCTCGGTCTTCTCGCTTTTGCCGGCGGAAAACGCCACGGGCAACTTCACCAAGGTCACCCAGCGCGTGCCGGTTCGCATCGCGATCCCGAAGGATGTGCTGGATACCGGCAAGCTGCGGGCCGGCCTCAGCGTCGTGGTCGACGTCGACAGCCGCACGGCGCCGGGTGCCAAGGCCGAGTAAACACGAAAACATTGTTTTGACCGCATTGCGCAGCCGGCACCTGGCTGCCGTGCTTCCAGAAGGAACGCGGGCCATGGCCGCGACCGCTCAACCGACCGCCGGCGCCCTGATGGCGGCCCCCGCGCAGGCCGATAAAGTTCCCGTCCGCCGTGTCATCGCCTTCTTCGCGATGGTCTTCGGCATGTTCATGTCGATCCTCGATATCCAGATCGTCTCCGCTTCGCTCTCGGAAATCCAGGCCGGCCTCGGCGCCGGCGCCGACGAGATCGCCTGGGTGCAGACGTCCTATCTGATCGCCGAAGTCATCATGATCCCGCTGTCGGGCACGCTGGCGCGCATCGTCTCGACCCGCATCCTGTTCAGCTTCTCCGCCGCCGGATTCACGCTGGCCAGCGCGCTGGCCGCCACCGCGACGAATATCGACCAGATGATCGTCTATCGCGCCATCCAGGGCTTTATCGGCGGCGGCATGATCCCCTCCGTCTTCGCGGCGGCCTTCACCATCTTCCCGCCCTCCAAGCGCTCCGTCGTCTCGCCGATGATCGGCCTCGTCGCGACGCTGGCGCCCACCATCGGCCCGACGGTCGGCGGCTATCTCAGCCACGCCTTCTCCTGGCACTGGCTGTTCCTCGTCAACATCATCCCCGGCATCATCGTCACGGTTCTGACCTTCAACCTGATCGATTTCGACAAGCCGGAATTCAATCTGATCAAGCGCTTCGACTGGTGGGGCCTCATCTCCATGGCGGTCTTCCTGGGATCGCTGGAATACGTGCTGGAAGAGGGCAACAACAAGGATTGGTTCAGCGACGAGCATATCGTGCTCGGCTCGCTTGCCGTGGTCATCGGCGCGACCGTGTTCTTCTGGCGGGCCTTCAAGGTGCCGTTCCCGGTGGTGGACCTGCGCGCCTTCGCCAACCGGAATTTCGCCTTCGGCTCGGTCTTCTCCTTCGTGATGGGCATCGGCCTCTATGGCCTGACCTATCTCTATCCGCTCTATCTGGCGCGCATCCGCGGCTACGATTCGCTGATGATCGGCGAGACCATGTTCGTCTCCGGCCTTGCCATGTTCTTCACCGCGCCGATCGCCGGCATGATGTCGTCAAGGCTCGATCCGCGCGTCATGATGGTGATGGGCCTCGGTGGTTTTGCGCTCGGCACCTGGTCGATGACGGGAATGACGGCCGACTGGGATTTCTACGAGCTGCTGGTGCCGCAGATCCTGCGCGGCTGCTCGCTGATGATCTGCATGGTGCCGATCAACAACGTGGCGCTCGGCACGCTGCCGCCGGACCGTATCCGAAATGCGTCAGGCCTGTTCAACCTGACGCGCAACCTCGGCGGTGCCGTGGGGCTTGCCGTCATCAACACGATCCTCACCCAGCGCTCACAGGAGCACTATCTGCGGCTGTCCGAGCATGTGCAGTGGGGCAATCCCGAAGCCGTCGACCAGCTGCGCAACATGGCGGCGAACTTCACCGCCCACGGGCTCGACGGTCAGACGATCGCGATCAAAAAGATGGCCGGCATGGTGCAGCAGCAGGCCTATATCCTGTCCTTCATCGATATCTTCCTGCTGCTGACGGGCCTTTTCGCCACGCTCATCGTCTGCGTGCTGGCGATCCGCAAGCCGCAGGCCGTGGGCGGTGGTGGCGGCGGCCATTGATCAGACGCTGATCGTGCCGCTCATGACCGGCACGCAGGCGCCGCCGATGTGAACCTTGCCGTCTGCGTCGACTTCGACGGCAAGCAGGCTCGGTCGCCCCATATCGATGCCCTGCGCCACCGCAAAGCGGCGCGGGGCAGCGCCTGCCAGTTTGGCCAGAAGCGCGCAGGTCGCCGCCGTGGCGCTTCCGGTCGCCGGGTCCTCCGGCAGGCCGTCGAAGGGCGCGAACATCCGGGCTGTGAAATCCACCGTACCATCCTCGTCCGACAGTTCCCGGCAATAAAGATAGATCGCGTCGGCATGGTCCGTCGGCAGGATGGCGGAGAAGGCCGTCATGTCGGCCTTGGCACGCCGCAAGGCATCGCGTGTCGCGATCTCCACGACGATGAAGGCGAGGCCCACGGAGGCGATGCTGGGCTGGTGCACGGAAAGCGCGATATCCGCTGCATCGAGCGACACGCAGGCCGCGACGCTGGCCGGGGTGAAGGTTTTGCCGATGCTCAGCGGCTGCGGCGCGGTCAGCTGCACCGCGTCGACCTCGCCGTCGATCCGCAGGATTTTCGCCCGCACGAGACCGGCAGCTTCCTCGAAGACGAATGCCTCCGCCGTACCATCGGCCAGCGCCAGCGCATAGGCGGTGCCGACATTGGGGTGGCCGGCGAAGGGCACTTCGACGGTCGGCGTGAAGATGCGCACATGCGCCGTGTGGGCCTCATCCTTCGGGCGCAGCACGAAGGTCGTTTCGGAATAGTTGAATTCGCGGGCGATGGTCTGCATCTCCGCGTCCGTCAGGCGGTCCGCATCGAGCACCACGGCCAGTGGATTGCCGCCGAAGCGGGTCCGGGTGAAGACATCAAGCGTGTGATAGGCGAGTTTCATCAGGGGTCTCCGTCACTGCTTTGGTAGCAAGTCCATCCTCACCCCTCAAGCGGTGCTGTACCTCGGCGTCATCCTGATTCAGAATGTGGTCCTCTGTTCTTTTCATCGGAGCCTCCGCATGCCCTTCCGTCCCACGCGCCGCCATCTTCTTCTTGGAGCCGGTGGTCTTGGCCTGTCGCTCGCTTTGCCGCGGCTCTCAGCGGTTGCGCAAGGTGCGCGGCCCGCTACGGATGCGACCTTCCTGTTCTCCTGCGACGTGCATGCCTGTCTCGTCTCGGCCGATAGCCTCAGCCCGAACTGCGCGGCCGAGGGTAAGACGGATGCGGCGCTGCTGCGGCATGTGGCGGCGCTGAATTCGGTCGGCGATCTCACTTGGCCGGCCGAGATCGGCGGCAAGCCTTCGGGCCTCGCCAGTGCCGGCGCGCGGATCGCGACGCCGCTCGGCCTCGTGCTCGGCGGAGACATGACGGATGACGGCGGCGGACAGGTGAAAGTGCCGGGGGAGGGGCGCCAGCTGCAGCAGTTCGCCAGCCGCTACCAGCAGGGCACCGGGCCGGACCGTGTGCACTATCCCGTCTATAATGGCCTCGGCAATCATGATCTCGACCAGGACGGCGTGGCGCCGCATACCGATTGGTACAGGCGCGAACTGCGTGACTATGTCGAGCTGAACCATCGCTCCACCGTGTTCTACAAGGCGCCTGTGCCGGCGGGAAATTACGACATCGATTCCGACAACTATTCCTGGGACTGGGGCGGCCTGCATCTCGTGCAGCTCCAGCGCTTCGGCGGCGACGACACGAAACATGCCATCAGCGGCCTTGCCTGGCTGAAGCAGGATCTTGCAGATGCCGCGGCCGACGGTCGCCCCGTCGTGCTGTTCCAGCACTACGGCTGGGACCAGTTCTCCACCGAGCACTGGGATCCGGCGGCGAAGACGTTCGATCCGCACGGGGCCGGTCCTGCCCATTGGTGGACGGATGCGGAGCGCACGGCCCTGCTCGATGTGCTCAAGGGCTACAATATCGTCGGTATCTTCCACGGCCACGAGCACCCGACCCCGATGATCTACAACAGCGCGGGCCATGACATCTTCAAGCCCGTCGCCGCCTTCCTCGGCGGTTTCGCGCTGGTGCGCGTGACGGACGGTTTTTTGGATGTCGTGCTCGCGCAAGCCGATGAAAATTCCGGCGAAATCACCTTCACCAACGCCTTCAGCAAACGCTTCTCCGGCTGAGAAAATCCATGCCGGAAACGGCGTCGGCAAGTTTTTGATTTACGTACATCAAAAATTCCTCTAAGGGTCTCGGCACGGAGGAGAAATGAGACCCACAGTCCATGACATTGCCGCGGAAGCGGGCGTGAGCCTTGCCACCGTCGATCGTGTTCTGAACGATCGGCCGGGTGTGCGCGGCGTCACCAAGGCCAAGGTCGAGGCGGCCATCGCATCGCTCGGCTATGTGCGCGATGTCGCGGCGGCCAACCTCGCCAAGAGCCGCGTCTATCCGCTCGTCTTCATCCTGCCGGAGGGCGACAATCCCTTCATGCGCGGCCTGGAAGCGGAAGTGCGCCGCGCTGGCCTGCATTCGGCCATCGAGCGCACACGCCTGTCCGTCGTGACCGTTCCGGCCTTCGATGCGACGGCGCTGGCCGCCGCGATGGATGCAGCCATTGACGAGGGCGTTTCCGGCATCGCGGCCGTGGCCGTCGATGCGCCCGAGGTTTTCGCCGCGATCGACCGTGCGCGGGAGGCGGGCGTTCCGGTCGTCACCCTGGTCTCCGACCTCTCGGGCTCCGGCCGCGATCATTTCATCGGCGTCGACAACATTGCTGCCGGCCGCACCGCCGGCAGCCTGATGGGCCGTTTCCTCGGCAACCGGCCGGGACCGGTGGCCGTGCTCGCCGGCTCGATGCGCGTGCGTGACCATGGCGAGCGCCTCGAAGGGTTTTTAGCCGCCATGTCGGCCATGCCGAGCGCTCGCGCCATCCTGCCCGTACTCGAAGGCCAGGACGATCCGGAGCTGTCTTTCAAACTGATCGCCGATTGCCTCGCAGCCGTGCCTGATCTCGCCGGGATCTACAATCTCGGCGCCGGCAACCGGGGCCTCCTGAAGGCGCTGGCGGCGCGCGGCACGGACCTTTGCGTGATCGTGCACGAACTCACCGGCGAGACCCGTGGTGCCCTGGAAAGCGGGGTCATCGACACCGTGCTCAACCAAGATGCCGGCCACGAGGTGCGCAGCGCCATTCGCGTGCTGCGCGCCAAGGCGGATGGCCTGTCGGTCAATGCCGCGCAGGAGCGCATCCGCCTCGACATCTTCATCAAGGACAACCTTCCGCCGGCTGGTCCGGACGAGGAATAGGAGAGCCACATGTATCTCGGGATCGACTTGGGCACGTCGGGCGTCAAGGCCATGCTCATCGATGGCGAACAGCGCGTCATCGGCTCGGCGACCGGCAAGGAGGTCGCCACTGCGCGCCCGCATGCCGGCTGGTCCGAGCAGGATCCGGCCGACTGGATCCGCGCGACGGAGGAGGCGATTGCCGGCCTGCGCGCTGATCATCCGGCCGCACTTGCGGCAGTGCGCGGCATCGGCCTTTCCGGCCATATGCATGGCGCGACCCTGCTCGATGCCGAGGACAAGGTGCTGCGTCCCTGCATCATGTGGAACGACACGCGCAGCCATCGCGAGGCGGCAAGCCTCGATGCGGATCCGCGCTTCCGCAAGATCACCGGCAACATCGTCTTCCCCGGCTTCACCGCGCCGAAACTCGCCTGGGTGAAGAACAACGAACCGGATATCTTCGCGAAGGTCCGCTGGGTCCTGCTGCCGAAAGACTTCTTGCGCGTCTGGCTGACCGGTGAGCACCTGTCGGAAATGTCGGATTCCGCCGGCACCGCCTGGCTTGATACCGGTGCCCGCAAATGGTCGGCCGACCTTCTCGCTGCCACAGATCTCGAAGAGCGCCAGATGCCGGGGCTGGTGGAAGGCACGGATGCCGCCGGCATCCTTCGCCCGGAGCTTGCCGCCCGTTGGGGTCTCGGCGAGGGCGTCGTCGTGGCCGGCGGGGCGGGCGACAATGCCGCCTCGGCCTGCGGCATGGGCACGGTGCGCGAGGGCTCGGCCTTCGTGTCGCTCGGCACGTCGGGCGTGCTGTTTGCCGCCAATGCCAGCTACCTGCCGAACCCGGAAAGCGCGGTCCATGCCTTCTGCCACGCACTGCCCGCCACCTGGCACCAGATGGGCGTCATTCTCTCCGCGACCGATGCCCTGAACTGGCATTCGCGCGCCACCGGCGCCTCCGCCGCCGACCTGACGAAGGAACTCGGCGAGACCCTGCAGGCGCCCTCCGGCGTCACCTTCCTGCCCTATCTCTCCGGCGAGCGCACGCCGCACAACGATGCCGCCATCCGCGGTGCCTTCCTCGGGCTTGGCCATGAAAGCAGCCGTGTGGTGTTGACCCAGGCGGTGCTGGAGGGCGTGTCCTTCGCCATCCGCGACAGCCTCGAAGCCCTGAAATCCGCCGGCACCAAGCTCTCGCGCGTCACCGCCATCGGCGGCGGCTCGCGCTCGCGTTACTGGCTGAAATCCATCGCCACGGCGCTCGGTCTTCCCGTCGATCTCCCGGCGGATGGCGACTTCGGTGCCGCTTTCGGCGCCGCCCGCCTCGGCCTCATCGCGGCGACCGGCGCCGATCCCATCGCGGTCTGCACGGCGCCCAAAACCGCTGAGACCATCGATCCCGAGGCGGCGCTCGGCGCTGCCTATGAGGATGCCTATCAGCGCTACCGCCGGCTCTATCCGGCCATCCGCGCCGCTTACTGACCTTAAACATTTCAAGAGGAGACATCATGGCTACCGGCTTTTTCGGCGATATCGCCAAGATCAAATATGAAGGGCCCGACAGCACCAATCCGCTGGCCTTCCGCCACTACAATCCCGACGAGATCGTCGCGGGCAAGCGCATGGAAGACCATCTGCGCTTTGCCGTCGCCTACTGGCATACCTTCGTCTGGCCGGGCGGCGACCCCTTCGGCGGCCAGACCTTCGAGCGCCCGTGGTTCGAGGACTCGATGCAGGCGGCGAAGTTGAAGGCCGATGTCGCCTTCGAATTCTTCCAGCTGCTCGGTGTGCCCTTCTACTGCTTCCACGACGCGGATGTGCGCCCCGAGGGCAAGGACTTCGTCGAGAACACGAAGAACCTCAACGAGATCGTCGACTATTTCGCCAAGAAGCAGGCCGACACCGGCGTGAAGCTGCTCTGGGGCACGGCGAACCTCTTCTCCAACCGCCGCTATATGGGCGGTGCCGCGACGAACCCAGATCCTGATGTCTTCGCCTTTGCCGCCGCGACGGTGAAGACCTGCATGGACGCCACGCACCGCCTCGGCGGCGACAATTACGTGCTGTGGGGCGGCCGCGAGGGCTACGAGACGCTGCTCAACACCAATCTCGGCCAGGAGCTCGATCAGCTCGGCCGCTTCGTCAACATGGTCGTCGAATACAAGCACAAGATCGGCTTCAAGGGCGCGATCCTGATCGAGCCCAAGCCGCAGGAGCCGACCAAGCACCAGTACGACTATGACGTCGCGACGGTCTTCGGCTTCCTCAAGAAATACGGCCTGGAAAACGAGGTGAAGGTCAATATCGAGCAGGGCCATGCGATCCTGGCCGGCCATTCCTTCGAGCACGAGCTGGCGCTGGCCAATGCGCTCGGCATCTTCGGCTCCATCGATATGAACCGCAACGACTACCAGTCCGGCTGGGATACCGACCAGTTCCCCAACAACGTGCCGGAAATGGCGCTGGCCTTCTATCAGGTTCTCGCCGGCGGCGGCTTCACCACCGGTGGCACGAATTTCGATGCGAAGCTGCGCCGCCAGTCGATCGATCCGGAAGACCTGCTGATCGGCCACATCGGCGGCATGGATTGCTGCGCGCGCGGCGTGAAGGCTGCGGCCAAGATGATCGAGGACAAGGCGCTGTCCGGCCCGCTCGCGGATCGCTATGCGGGCTGGCAGTCTCCGGAAGCACAGAACGTCCTTTCGGGCGGCTCGTCGCTGGAGGCTATGGAGGCCTATGTGCTAAACCACGGCGTCAATCCGAAGCCGCGGTCCGGTAAGCAGGAATTCCTTGAAAACGTGGTCAACCGCTACGTCTGAACCGCATTTTTAGAGAATAAAGAAGGGCGCCATCGGCGCCCTTTTTGTTTCAGAGCCGTGCCAGCCTGCAGATTCAAGTTTACGTTACGTAATGTATATTCTTTGGATTTCTCTAATCAGGTTCTCCACCTCCATAGTCAGAAAAAATCGCTATTGACGGCAAAATTACTGACAAAGCGCAAATTCCCGGTGGATTTATATTCGCGCTCTATATCATTTATTTACCATCATTCTCGAAAGATCACCTTGCACCAGAGGTTGTCGTAACTGCCGCTGTCTGCCGCGAAGATGGTTACGAGGATTTTTCTCATGTCAGCGCACGACGCCAAGACCGAGCAGCTCAACGAACGTCTCCAGTTCGTCAATTTCGACACGGCCCAGCGCGCGGCGCTGAAGAATGCCCTGCCGACGATCTCCGCTTCGCTCGACGGCGCGCTCGATACCTTCTACGCGAAGGCCCGCGCGACGCCCGAGACGGCCCGGTTCTTTGCCAACGAGGCGCATATCCAGAGCGCCAAGGGACGGCAGGTCAAGCATTGGGAAGTGATCGGATCGGCAACTTTCGACATGCAGTATGTCGATGCCGTCACCACGATCGGCAAGACCCATGCCCGCCTCGGCCTCGAGCCGCGCTGGTATATCGGCGGCTATGCGCTGATCCTCGAATCCATCGTCGAAAGCGTCATCGGCAAACATCTCGAAGGGTTTCTCTACCGCAAGAAGGCGGCGGCGATCAGCGGTGAAATCACCGCCATCGTGAAGGCGGCGCTGGTCGATA
>CBFGOD010000143.1:0-9769 GCA_965650295.1 uncultured Shinella sp.
GTCAGAAGGGCTCGAATCATTCGATCACAAAGGTTCGGAACATGACGTTGGTTACGCGTCCTTCCGACCTGAGGTCAACCCGCTCTTGCAGGTCTTCCCGGAGATATTGAAAACCGCGCGGCCCCTGCACCTGCTGAAGCGTCACCGTGCGCATATAGGCCATGATGTCCTGATGGATTTCTTCGGCGAGCTTGACGTCCGCCGCCCCCTTGAACATCAGCGCCACTTCGAGGCGGACGCGATTCTCCGAGGGATAGGCCATGTTGCTGGTGATCGGATCGAGCAGCACCACCCCGTTTGCCGGCGTCGAGATATGCGGGACGTCCTCGCCCGCCGCACCCTTGGCCTCGCCATGGCCGCCTTCACCGTGGCCGCCTGCGGCAGGCTCGGCCTTGGCCACTTCCTCGGCCGGCTTTTCGGCCGGCGGCGGGGCAAGCATGTTGCCCACGACCCAGCCGCCGCCGCCGGCGAGCAGCGTCAGGACGGCGATGATCGCGATGGTGATGACGATCGACGGCTTCTTCTCAGCGACGACCTGTTCTTCTTCCGCCATGTCTTTCTCCCGGATTACTCGGTCTCTTCGCGTCAGAGCGGCGAGAACAGGTCGACGGCCTGCTGGCCCCACGGCGGCTGCTGCACTTCGGTCAGGCGACCGCGACCGCCATAGGAGATGCGGGCTTCCGCGATCTTCTCGTAAGAGATCTGGTTGTTGGAATCGACATCCTGCGGCCGCACGATGCCGGCGACGTTGAGGATGCGAAGCTCGTGGTTGACGCGCACTTCCTGCGATCCGCTGATGAGCAGGTTGCCGTTTTCGATGACGCCGGTCACGACGGCGGCGACGAGAAGGTTCAGCCGCTCGGCGCGCTCCGTGGAGCCATCGCCCTTCGTGCTTGTCGAGGAGCCGTAGGTCAGGCTACCTTCTCCTTCAGTGGTGGGGAGGTCGCCGCTGAGGCCGAAACCGAGATTCATGCCGCTCTTGTTGGTGCGGGAACGGTCGGTCTTGTTATCGAAGCTCGCCCGGTCATTGACGCGGATGTTGACGGTCATGATGTCGCCGACCTTGAAGGCGCGCGAATCCTTGAACAGCGCCGACTGCTGGTCGCTCCAGATCGAATAGCCGGCAACCGCCGTGCGCGGCTGTTTCGGATACATCGCCATCTGCGGCGTCTCTGCATAGTTGAGCCCGCTGCCGATGGGGCTCATCGCCGGCGCCTTGCCGATTTCCTTGATGGCCTGGCTGGAGCAGCTCGACAATGCCAGCGCGACGGCGAGTGCAGAGGCGGTCTTCTTCATGACGGGTCCTTTGAGGTGTTCGGGTCGCCCGCGACGGCGATGATGCGGGTGAGAAGTGCTGCCTTGTCGGCCGGCATTTCACCGAGAATGGTGCTCGACTGGCGCGGCGGAAGCTTCATGACGATCGCAGACGCGATCTGCGGGTTAAGCTCCGCAAGCTGTGCAGCAGCCGCGTCCGGCTTCATCTTCCGGTAGATCTCGACCAGCCCGCCCTCGGCCTGCTTCAGAAAAGCGTTGCGGCGGGTCAGCCAGTCCTCGTATTCCGCACGGCGCGCCTCGAGCGTCTTGATGCGCTCGTCGACGTCCTTCTGGAGATTTTCCAGTTCCTGCTTCTGCAAGAGGTAGCGCTGGTCGCGTGCCGCATCCGCGATGTTGGTGCAGAACTCGCGGATTTCGTCGGCGCTCGCATTGGTCGTCGTGATGACCGGGCGCTCCTCGGCGAAGGCGCCGGGAATGGCCAACATCACGAAACCGGCGAGCGGCAAGGCGAGCCTGCGGGCAAGGGTGGAAATGGTCATGGTCGTCATTGCAGCACCAGTTCTGCCTGGAGGGCGCCCGCGGTCTTGATGCTTTGCAGGATCGAGATGATGCCGTCAGGCTTGACGCCGATACTGTTCAATCCCGACACCAGCGAGCGCAGGCTGGAACCGTCGAGCATGGCGACATTGCCGCCGTCCTGCTGGACGAGGATGTCGGTGTTCGGCTCGACCGCCGTCACCCCCTTGGAGAAAGGTTCCGGCTGGACGACCTTCGGCATCTCGGTGATCTGCACGGTCAAGGTTCCGTAACTGACCGCGACCGGCGAGATGCGCACATCCTGGCCGATAACGATCGTGCCCGTGCGTTCATTGATCACGACGCGCGCGGGCACGTCGGTCTCGATGACGAGATTTTCGATGTCGGCCATCAGGCGGGCGAGATCGGCCATCTTGGGCTTGGCGATATAGACCGACTGCGAATCGCGCGATTCGGCAATCGGATTGCCGTATTGGGCGGCCGCATAGCGGTTGATGGCATCGGCCATGCCGACGGAGGTGGAGAAGTCCGGATTGCGCAATTGCAGCACGAGATCGGACGAATCCTTGAATCGCGACGGGAGTTCGCGCTCGATGATGGCACCGTTCGGCACGCGGCCGGCGGTCGTCACACCCTGCTGGACCGTCGCCGCTTCACCGCCGGCACTGACGCCGGTCACGACGATAGAGCCCTGAGCAACCGCGTAGATCTGACCGTCCGCACCCGAAAGCGAGGTCATGACGAGCGTGCCGCCGCGCAGCGACGAGGCGTCGCCGAGGGAGCCGACCGTCACGTCGATGCGGCTGCCGGGGCTGGCAAAGGGCGGCAGGTTGGCGGTGACGAGCACGGCCGCGATATTCTTGGCGCGCGTCTGCGTGCCGACCATGGAGATGCCGAGGTTCTGCAGCATCGCCCGCATGGACTGTTCGGTAAACGGCGACGAACGCATGCTGTCGCCGGTGCCCTGGAGGCCGACGACGAGACCGTAGCCGATCAGCTGGTTGTCACGGCCGGCCTGGAGCGAGGCGACATCCTTGATGCGGGCGGCCGGCAATGCCGGGCCTGCGGCAAGCATGAAGCACGCGAGGGCGGCAACGACGCGACGGAAGAAAAGCTGCATCATCGTGCCACCACATGTACGGTTCCGTCTTCCATGACCGTGCCGGAGACGATCACGCCGGAATCCTTGTTGCGAACCTTGATCAGCTCGCCGATGGCGGCGTCCTGAAGCGGCGTGCCGGCGGCCCGCAGCATCAGTGACCCATTGTCGAAAACGAGCTGGACGGTGGTGCCGCGGGAAACCGCGAAGGGCTCGCGCAGCGCCGAAACGAGGATGACGCGGCCCGCAAGCAGCGTGCGCTTCGTGATCAGGCCATCGACCTGGCCGATGTTTTCGGCATAGCCCTTGACGATATTGGGGTTGGTGACCTCGACCTCTTCGAGCTGCCCCGCCTGGACTTCCTCGCCGGGATAGATCGTCCGCTTGGGCACGACGGCCATGCGGGTATCGGCAAGGGCCGCGTCGGCTGCGAAAAGACCGGCGAGCACGGCGCACGCGGCGAGTGCCGCGTGGCGCGAGGCCGAAAGGGTCTTTGCTCTGCGAAGGGCTGCTATCAGGCGAAACATCATGTTCCCCGCGTGTCTGTCGGTTGTTATCTCAGGTTCTTGCTGACCACGGCCGCCATTTCGTCGGCTGCCTGGATGATCTTGGAGTTCATTTCGTAAGCGCGCTGGGCCGAGATCAGGTCGGTGATTTCCTTGACCGGATCGACGTTGGAGGCTTCCAGGTAGTTCTGCTGGATATAGGCGAAGCCCGCTTCGTCAGGCGCGCCGACATTGGCCGGACCCGAGGCCGCGGTCTCGCGGTAGAGGTTTTCGCCGAGCGGCTCGAGGCCGGCCTCGTTGACGAAATTCGCCAGCGTGATCTGGCCGAGTTCCTGCTGCTGGCCGCCGACCGTCGCATAGACCTGACCGGACTTGCTGACGGTGACTTCGGTGGCGTCCTGCGGAACCGTGATACCCGGCACGACGGTGTAGCCGTCGAGTGTCACGAGCTGGCCGTCGGCATTGGTGTTGAAGGCACCGGCGCGGGTGTAGAGCGTGGAGCCATCGGCCGCTTCGATCTGGAACCAGCCGCGGCCGATCAGCGCCATGTCGAAGGAGTTGCCCGTCGAGACGAGACCACCCTGGAGATGCAGGTTGCGCACGGCAGCCGTCTTGACGCCGAGACCGATGATGGCGCCTTCCGGCACCACGGCCTGGTTGGCGCGGTTCGGCACGCCGGCGGCGCGCTCGGTCTGGTAGAGAAGGTCGGAGAACTCGGCGCGGGCGCGCTTGAAGCCGGTCGTGTTGATGTTCGCGATGTTGTTCGCGATGACTTCGAGGTTGGTCTGCTGCGCGTTCATGCCGGTGGCGGCGATGGCAAGGGCTTTCATGTCCGGTCCTCAGATCTGCATTCTTGCGACTTCGAGATAGGCGGTGACGACCTTGTCGCGGATGGCGATGGCGGTCTGCAGCGTCTGCTCGGCGTTCATGACGGCATCGACGACTTCGCGGGTCGTCGCCTTGCCCTGGATGGCTTCGAAGGACTTGGTTTCGCCAAGCTTCAACGTGTTGGTCATTTCGGTGGCCATGTCGCCCATCACCTGGGCAAAGCTCATGCCCGTGCCGGTTCCCTGCGCCGCGGCGGCCGAAACTGTGTTCGAGGTCTCATTGACGCCCGAAAGGCCATTGGTGGAAAAGAGCGATTTGACGCCCGTTACGCTATCGATCATTGCGAGGCCCTCAGGAGGTCGATGGTCGCGGAAATCAGGTCGCGCGACTGCTTGATGCTCTGCAGGTTGGCTTCATAGGAGCGGTTGGCTTCCCGCATGTCGGCCATTTCGACCAGCATGTTGACGTTCGGCATCTTGACGATGCCCTGTTCGTTGGCAGCGGGGTTGCCGGGATCGTATTCGGTCGAGAACTGGCCCTCGTCCTCGCCGAGGCGTTCGACCTGAACCAGCGAGGCGCCGGTTGCCCGGTCGAGCTCGGAAGCGAAGGTCACCGTCTTGCGGCGGAAGGGATCGGCGCCGGGCGTGTCGCCCGTCGAGCGGGCGTTGGCCAGGTTTTCCGAAACGATGCGAATGCGGGTTGATTGCGCCTCAAGTCCCGAGGCCGCGACTTTCATTGAAGCTACGAGCGGATCCATTTTTTACCTTCTGACTGTCATCAGCATCATGCGATGAAAGGCCTTGACGAGGCCGGCATTCAACTCAAAGTCACGCTTGACCTGACCCTCTTTCATGAGCTCTTCGGCAATACCGACAGTGTTGCCGGATTCCTGCACGCCGATCTCTTCGGTGGGTTTGGTCTCGATGACGCGGCTTGCCATTTCGGTTTCGGTGAAATGGCCCGGCTGCGTCGCCGCCATACGGATGCCCGTCGTCTCGAGCACCGCCTGAAAGGGAGTTACGTCCTTCGCCTTGAACCCGGGGGTGTTGGCGTTGGCGATGTTGCCTGCAACCACACTCTGGCGGACAGAAAGCCAATCGGCTTGTTTCGTGGCCAGTTCAAACAGTTGTATCGGTTGCATGACAAGCTCCATCCTTGTTCGAGGCGAACCTACGGAGCCAATCTTGCGTCAGACTTGCACCGCTGCGACGTCGCTGCAAGTGCCTGTATTTCCGGAGAATTAAGTGCTCCAGCCGCGACCATGGCGGCGAGCGGGCGCCGGGCTTCGACAAGCCGGCACCGCCGAATCGGAAGCGGGAGCGAACTCCCGCCGCCCGTCAGTTGCGTTTGATGACGTCGCCGTTGGACGTCACGATGACCCAGGCGCCGTCCCGCTGCTCCAGCGTGGCAAGGCGGCTGTTGTCGGGCAGGATCGAGCCGACGCGCACGATATACATGCCGCGCGCATCTTCGATCAGCGCCCGGCCGTTCGCCACATGCATCAGCCGGAAGCCGCTGCTCGCCGGCAGCGGCTGGTCGAGGCCGTTGTCGACGGGCGCGCCGAGCTTGGTCTCGTTGCCTTCGTCGGTGGCGCTCGCCGTCGCGACCGGGTCGACGCTCGCGAGCCCCTGCCCCTCATCCTTGTCGTCATCGACCATGGCGGCCGGTGAAACGCTGACCACTTCCTTGGGCCGGGTTTCCGGCAGGTCGCGGGTGGTGCCTTCCCAAAGGGCGGGCACGGAGAATTTCTCCGGATTGAGGAAGACATACCAGGGGAAGAAGGCGGCCATCGCCGCGAGCATTACGCCCGTACCGGCCAGCACCTTGTCACCGGTGCTGTAGCCGCGCCGATCCGACCGCTTGAGCGGCTGGACTGCTTCGTCCGCGTCGAAATCCGTCACTGTCATCCCCTTCGCATGGCCGGCGCACCGCCCTGCCCGGCCGCATTCTTCAGCGCCATGGCAAGATCGGAGAACGAATCGGCGGCGGGCTTTTCACCCGGCGTCTGTTTGAGAACCTCGTAGATGATCGGCACCTGCTTGATCGCCATGTCGAGATCGGCATCGCCGCCGGGCCGGTAGCCGCCGATGAGGCGCAGGTCGCGCGTTTCCTCGAAGCGGTGGATCAACGCCTTCAAGCGCGACACCAGCTTCTCCTGATCCGGCGTCCAGGCCTTGCGGGCGAGACGCGAGATGGAGGCGAGCGGATTGATCGGCGGATAGCGTCCCTCTTCGGCGAGGCTGCGTTCCATCACGATATGGCCGTCGAGAATACCGCGCGTCGAGTCGGCGATCGGGTCATTGTGGTTGTCGCCGTCGACGAGGATCGAAATGATCGCGGTGATGCTGCCCGTGCCTTCGGCGCCGGGGCCGGCGCGCTCCAGGAGGCGCGGCAGCTCGGTGAAGACCGAGGCCGGATAACCACGGGCGATCGGCGGCTCACCGGCGGCGGTCGCCACTTCACGGATGGCATGGGCAAAGCGCGTCACGCTGTCGATGATGAGCAGGACATTGTCGCCCTGGTCGCGGTAGTGCTCGGCAATCGTCACGGCGGTCAAGGGCGCCATCTTGCGCAGCATCGGGCTTTCATCGCTGGTGGCGACGACGGCGACGGATTTCGCCAGGTTGTCGCCGAGTGTATCCTCGATGAATTCGCGCACTTCACGGCCACGTTCGCCGACCAGCGCGATGACGACCTTGTCGAAGGCATCGGCACGGGCAAGCATCGAGAGCAGCGTCGATTTACCAACACCGGAGCCCGCGAAGATGCCGAGACGCTGGCCAAGGCAGAGCGGCGCGAAGATATCGATGGCGCGAACGCCGGTCGAAAACCCCTTCTCGACGCGCTTGCGCGTCATCGAAGGCGGGGCGGAATTGTAGATGGAGCGGCGGTCCTCGCCCTGAACGAGCGGACCAAGCCCGTCGATCGGTTCGCCGAGCGCGTTGATCGTGCGGCCGCACCAGGAGGCCGTCGGCGCGACGCGGAAGGCACCCTTGCGGATGACCGTATCGTGGATGCTGATCGGCTCGCCCGGCTCGATCGGGCAGACGACGACGGAGTCGGGCTCGACGCGCACGACCTCGCCGAGATGGATGCCGGCCGGGCTTCTGTGCGCCACGAACTCGCCGAGCCGCACATGGCGCGACAGGCCGCTGACCGTATAGTTGCCGGCCGAGATGGTCTGCACATGGCCGCCGTGGACGACCGAGAATTCCGGCGAGGAATAGCGCTTCACGGCGCCGGCCAGCGCATTCAGCATGCGCCCGCCATCGGGAATGCGTCTGTCGTCGGGTCTGGTTTCCGCCGCCATGGTTTACTTGCTTCCGCCGAGGGTGCGCACCGCTTCGTTCATCGATTCCTCGCTATCGCGCATCAGCGAGGCGATGCTTTCGAAGGCGCGCGTGACCTGGATGAGCTGCGTCATCTCGCCGATGGCGTTGACGTTGGACTCTTCGACATAGCCCTGCACCACGCCGGCATCCACGCGGTCGACCACCGGTTCCGGCGGGATTTTCGAGATGATGCCGCTGTTGCCGGCGCGGGCGAAACCGCCCGAAAGATCGGCCGAGAAAAGACCGAGCGAAGCGACCGGACGGCCGTTCTGGTTGAGCTGGCCGTCGGCGCTGAGCTGGATCGATCCGTTGGTCGCATCGATCTGGATGGGACCGCCGCCGGCATCGAGCACCGGATAGCCGTTCAGCGTCACCAGTTCGCCGGCGTCCGTCAGCGTGAAGCGGCCGTCGCGGGTGAGTGTGGGACCCGACGGCGTCTCGACCTGGAACCAGGCGTCACCCTTGATGGCGAAATCCAGCGTGCCGCCGGTCTCGGTGATGCCGCCACTGCGCTGGGAGATGAATTCGTTGCCCTGCGAAACGAAGGCGACGTCGGCGACCTTCTGGTCGCTGACGACCTGATTGAACTTCACTTCCGTGGCACGGAAGCCGACGGTCGTCGAATTCGCAACGTTGTCTGCGAGGGTCGTCAGGCGGCGGTCGAGCGCAAGCTGGGACGAAAGCGATACATAAAGCCCGGTCTGCATCTCAGCGACCTCCAAGTTTCAGATTGTTGATGGAAAGCAGAAGATCCGTCGAAATGCCGATCAGGCCCGACGGCTGGAAGGCGGAAAGCGAGTCGACGCTGCCCGTGGGGTTTTCGAGTTCCCACATCGAGGTGAACCGCTCAAGGAACTTGCCGACCTTCGACGGGTCCTTGAACTCGTCCAGTTTCAGCACGTCCTCGTAATAGGCGGCCTGACGGTCGATATCGGTGGCGGCGAATTCGGCGGGAAGCTGGAGCGCCGTGCGCACGACCTGCGCGATGGCGTCGTCGGCGATGATCGAATAGCCCGAGGTGATCGAGGGGGCCATGCGCTCAAAATAGAGCGCCAGGCGCACACCCGTATTGTCCTCGCCGGCGCTGATCTCCAGCGTCTGGCGGGTATACTTGTCGACCATGCCCTTCTGGGCACTTTCCATCAGCGTGGCGACTTCACCGTTGCGGGCGAAGTTCAGCGATTGCGCCAGTTCCTTGTAGCGCGTGTCGGTAAGCTGGTTGGCGAAGGCATCCTTGTTGTCGACACCCTCGGTCAGCACCTTGCGCATGAAGGCCTTGGCATAGGCCATGTCCTCCAGGCCATGCGCCTTCATCACGTAGTTATACAGCCTGGTGTCGGCGAAGAAGTCGTCGATCGATTTCACGTCGCCGATCTTCTCGAGGTAGTATTCCGTCTCGCGCTTGACGTCCGGCTGCTCCGAAACGCGCTTCAGCGACGTCTGGAGGTCGGAGGAAATCAACTGGTAGCTCGTATAGGTGGTCGTCACGATAGCCCGCCGATCAAGGTGCAAGAGGGCGCGATGGCCCGTTATGAGCCATGATCCTGCGGGCTTTTGCTTGTGCGAACCTGATCGGTAAACCGGCCGTTAGGTACAGCTTCACGCAAGGCTGGAACCGTATTTCCAGAAGGGTCAGAATTGTGTCGGGACCCCTGCGCTCATGAATATCATCATTGGTCTAATCGTTACGGTCGGCTGCGTCTTGGGCGGCTTCATGGCCATGGGCGGGCATCTCGCGGTGCTCAACCAGCCGTTCGAGCTCATGATCATCGGCGGCGCGGGCGTCGGCGGCTTCATCGTCGCCAACACGATGAAGGTCATCAAGGAGACCGGCAAGGCGCTCGGCGAGGCCTTCAAGCACAAGGTTCCCAAGGAACGCCACTATCTCGACACGCTCGGCGTGCTCTACAGCCTAATGCGCGACCTGCGCACCAAGTCGCGCAACGAGATCGAAGCCCATATCGACAATCCGGACGAGTCGCCGATCTTCCAGTCGGCCCCGACGGTTCTTGCCAACAAGGAACTGACGGCCTTCATCTGCGACTACGTCCGCCTCATCATCATCGGCAATGCCCGCTCGCACGAGATCGAGGCGCTGATGGACGAGGAAATCCAGACCATCAAGTCCGTCAAGATGAAGGCTTATCACGCGATGGTGGCGGTCGGCGACGGCCTGCCCGCGCTCGGCATCG